>NZ_AUCT01000041.1 GCF_000429905.1 Desulfatibacillum aliphaticivorans DSM 15576
GACGGCAAGTACTTGTTGTCCTGCAGCGACGATACCCTTTCGCCCGAGGAGATTGCCCTGGGCTACAAGCAGTTGTTGGAAGTGGAGCGAGCCTTCCGCACCCTGAAAAGCACCTTGGATCTGCGCCCGGTGTATCACCGCAAAGACGAACGCATCCGGAGCCACGTGACTTTGTGCTGGCTTGCGCTGTTGCTGGTGCGTTTCATTGAGTTGGAAACGGGCATGACCTGGAACCAGGTTCGCAGGATTCTGGAGCGCCTGCACATGGGCGAATTTTTTTTGAATAATTCGCGTGTACTACAGCGTACGGAATTGTCGGCGGATCAGAATAAAGTTCTGAAAAAATTAAAGATAAAGCCCCCACCCCTTATCAAAAAGATCGATTTGACCTCCTGATTTGTAGGCACCACACTATTTTTGTCCTCTCAGATAACTAATTGTTTTTATATCCTATTGACAAAATCGTGTTCCTACCACTGTCGAAGGCAGGTGCTACGTCACTCATCCTAGCTTTGCGCAGTCTCCTGAGCACTATGTTCGTGCCTTTTTGCTAATATTAAAAGACCTTCAAGAAATTTTTGACTTCGTCGAACCTTCAGACAAGAATCAGGAATGCTACTCATATCGGATTCATGCATTGCTTCTTCGTTCGTGTGTTGAGGTTGAAGCCAACTGCAAGGCCATAATGAAGGAAAATGGATACAATAAGTCTGGCAATTGGAATATGGATGACTACAAGAAAATAGACAAAACTCATTTTCTGTCTGCATATGAAATTAAAGTTCCGAATTGGGTTGGAGAGAATTCAATTCGGATGCCATTTATGCCATGGTCTGAAGATAAGTCTCTTTCTTGGTATCAAGCGTATAACGCTACCAAGCATGATCGTCATTTAAAATTTGAAAAGGCGACTTTCGAGCATCTAATTGATTCATGTTGCGCCGTCCTCATTCTCCTATCAGCGCAGTTTGGGACGAATGATTTTTCACCAAGAGCAGGTTCTTTAATGTTAGAAGGATCATATGATCAAATGGAAAGCGGGATAGGAGGGTTCTTTAGAGTAAAATTTCCTAACGACATACCTCATGAAGATAGGTATGATTTTAACTGGCAGGAGTTGCGGAATTGTCCAGACCCCTTTCAGGAACTTGATTACCAAAATATGTAAAGTGAATTCTACGTTTGACGCTTGAGTATGTTGAACGAGGCTGATTAACGGCCAACGCTGGATTCCCGCCAGGAACACGCGGGAATGACGGGAAAAATGGACCGGGATAGACTATGAAACGCCGCCTGGGCTGTTAGGCCGGGGCGGCGCTTTTGTTTTGATTTCAGGACGGCGATACTTATCTCAAGCGTCATGCGGCGGCCACTTCGATTTTCCGGCCCTGAGAAGCCGGGGCTTCCTTTCTGGGGATTTTGATTTTCATGACCCCGTTTTTATAAGACGCCTTAATGCCGTCCTGATCCGCATCATGGGGCAATGACAGGACCCGCTGGAATGAACCGTAAGAGCGTTCCATCCGGTAATGGTTCTTGCCCTTTTCTTCGGTCTCCTGCTTTTTCTCGCCGGAAATCCGCAGGACGTCCTTGTCCAGTTCCAGGTGGATGTCCTTTTCCTCCATTCCGGGCAGTTCCACGGAAACCTGATATTCCTTATCCGCGGCGCTGATGTCCAGGGTGGGCTTAATCCACGGATCCCTGGCCAAGGCCGGAAGGCTCCAACCGGTTCCCAGGCCGGGCATGCCGAAGCTGCGGAACACGTCATCGAACATCCTGTCGATTTCACTGTGCAACTGCGCCAGGGGCGCCTGGGGCTGTACAGCCTGCTCGGCGTTTTTGTTCACAATGGGCAGATTTTTTTCTTCCAGTTCCTTTTTAAACCAGTTCCATGGTGCGAGTTTTTTGGCATCCATAATAATGACCTCCTTGTTCTTGATCACAATTAGCGGACAATTCCCGCAGCACAGTTCCGCCCAATGGGCGGGCCTTCCATATTACACTTTGGGCACGGTGATGATGATCTGGTCATCGCCGTTGGTGATTTTGGCGCTTCCGTAATTGGCGTCGTCAGGCAGGGAGAACCGCTGGCTGATGGTGGAGGCGACCTCCTGCCTGGCCGTCACCTCGCCGTCGGCGTTTTTCTTTTCCACCACTTTGTTTAGGGTTCCCGAAATTTGAATGCCGTCTTTGGTGACGTCCACCTTCAAATCCTGGCTCGACCGGTTGGGTATGGAAATCTTGTACTCATAGGCGTGGGCCTTATCCTCCATGGACATGGAAAAGGAGTCGTGACCGGTGAACCGGGCGTCGTACCAGTCCCCCCAGGAATTGTCGAAAGCGCCTTGCTGACCTTTTTCCAATTGTTTATGGATATCCCTTCTCAACTGCTCCATCTTTTGAAAGGGGTCGGAATTGTCCTTGAAAAAGCCCTCATCAAAAAATTTATCCAGCATGTCAAAGGCCTGATCCTGGCCCAGCTTGAACTCCTTGGAGAAAGATTTTGAAAAAGATTCAAGGCCCTTGGGCATGGCGGGCGCGCTCAAATCGTCAATCCGGATGGGCTCGTCCTTGTCTTTCAGGAGGGCGGCGCCCAGCAGGACGCAAACTACCAAAAGAGCCAAAACGCCAAACTTGGCCAAGGTGTATTTTTTTTCCAGTTCCATGAGATTCTCCTTTCCGCACAATAGGCCGCGGTTTCGAAAGAGCGCTTTTCCTCCGAAAAGGGACCTCACTTGTCAGGTGCGATCTGTTTGGTTGGGATTTCTTCAGCTTGCAGGGACGGATTAACGGCCCTATATCCCTGCAGTAAGGATGGTTCTTTATGGAAAGGCGTTGGGTTTCATTTTTTTCCTCCTTCTTCGGCTTAAAGTCAGAAAAAAATATCGGTTGCGATGTTATTCTTATGAATACATCCAACTTCCGAGTAAAAAATAACGCAACGCCATGCCCTGTCAAGGGGAAGCTGGGCGACTTTTTATGAAAGGCGGCTCCATGTTGCAGACAAATAGGTAGAACGTCTATAGGCGCCAAATCAAAACAAAAAAGGACGCCGGGCCCCCCTTTCCGAGAATACGTCGCGGGAATGGCGGATATACTGCGACAGGCGGTCATGACATGTGCTTATGACATGTTGCGTCAAAGGGTCCGGATGTGGTATTCTGTTTATCGAACGTGGAATTCTCATCAAAAAATCTCTCTTAAAGGCCTTGAGACAAATCATGCTGGATTTTCTGAAAATGCGGGACATCGACGCCTTGGATAACAGGGACCTTGGCCTGATCGACTGGGTTTCCCCTTTGACGGGCAGGCTGTTGAAGGCTTACTTCCGCGCTTCGGTGCACGGTCTGGAGAACGTCCCCCGGGGGCCGGCGTTGTACGTAGGCAACCACAATATGGGGATGATGACCCTGGACACCTTTATTTTCTTTGCGGAGGCGTACAAGGTTTTGGGCGTGGACGCCCTGCCCTACGGACTGGCGCACGACTTGCCCATCAGGCTTCCCGGGGTCAATCAAGTGCTGACTAAAATGGGTGGAATCCGGGCCTGCCAAGAGAACGCGGCCAAGGCCTTCGCACAAGGCAAAAAAGTGGTGGTCTATCCCGGAGGAGACGCGGACGCCTGGAGGCCCTTCAAGCACAGGAACAAGATCGTCTTCAGCGGGCGCCGGGGATACATGAAGCTGGCTCTAAAAGAAAAGGTTCCCATCATTCCCTTTGTGGCGGCGGGCGCCCAGTCGACGACCATTATCGTGAGCGACAACCAATGGCTCGCCAAGGCCCTGGGCATGGATAAATGGCTGCGCACCAAGGTGTGGCCCCTCACCTTGTGCCTGCCGTGGGGAATTGCACCCGGGCCGGCGCCGGTCTTTCTGCCTTATCCGGCCAAGATCAAAATCGAAGCCATGAAGCCCATACGATTCCGCCGCCGCGGCCCCAAAGCCGCGGAGGACCTTGATTACGTCAATCAATGCGCCGACAAGGTGGAAGCCGCCATGCAGAAAACCCTCACTCGCCTGGCTGGCGAGCTTAAGGGTGAAAAAACCGCCTGACCGCTTCGCTTTTAAAACCGGATGACCACTTTGTATTCCCACGCGTTAAAATCTCCCCATGGGATCAGTCTTGTCCCGGCCCCAAGGCCGGGAGGGAACGGGTCTCTGGCGCGCAGGATAAAGGGGCCGGCGTCCGTGTATCCATAGACTACATAATAGTGATTCCGGTTGCCGATCACCACCAGCTTGTCAGAGCCGATATCCTCCCGAAAGTCTCGGGGCGAACAGGAAGAGCTAATGGTTCCGCCAAGATCCCAGTGGTTGAAGATTCCGTACGTGCGCTTTACCATTGCGACTCTCTCGCTGTCCGGATTGGGTGGATTGCCTGAGACATCCAATTGTTCGGGGGTAATATCGTCATCCACCTCCAGCAACAAGTCGGTTTCGGCGGCGGTTGACCAAGCAAGAAGAACATCCGGATCCCCCTGGCTGATCAACAACATGAGACTGGCATAGGCAATGCCGTACTGGGAAGGAACATCCATGTTCAGGTAAGCCCTGACCATTTGCTCTGCGGCGGCGAAGCACCATGCGCCGGTTTCCTGGGCCACCAGGTCCGGAGGGCCGGTCACGTCTCTGGACATAGCAATACCTCCATAAATGCGCGGCCAGGCGGATAATCTCCGGCATGCGCGGTTCTCCGCCAAAATCCGTCCTAAACGCGCCAGGCGCGCAAAATCGCTTTTTCACGCCCAAAGGATTAAAACCGGATCACCACTTTGGCGTGCCAAGCGTTGAAGTTGGCGTAGGGAACCGCTGTGGAAAGGCCTCCCACGCCCGTGGGCATGGGGTCCCGGACTTTGAGGTCAAATCCGTTGATGTCGTTATATCCATAAACCACATAGTAATGGATAAAGTTTCCGATCACCACGATCTTGTTGGCCTCTATATCGGCCCGGAAATTCCCCTGGGTGGCCTGTCCGCCCAAACTCGCTCCCGCAAAAGGCGCTATGTTAAAAGCCCCCATTGTGTTTTGCACCAGGGCGACCCGCTGGCTGTTGGGATTAGGAGGGTTGCCGCTCACGGCCAACTGGGCGGGCGTAATATCCGCGACTACCCCGTTCATCAAATCAAGCAGCGTGGCGTTGTTCCAATTGGCCAAATGGGGCGGCGCCATGGCCCCTACCAGTTGCATGAGGCTGTTGTAGGCAATTTCGTATTGGTTAAGGACAGGGAGCCCGTAATAAGCGCGCGCCATCTGCTCCGCGGCGGCGAAGCACCAGGCGCCGGTTTGCTGGGCCACAAGGGCTGGGGGGACGTTCACATCTCTTGACATGGCATTTTCCTCCTTTGCGGTGAAAAGGAACGAAAAAACGGGCCTGACATTATCATGGTCATTTATTTATCATGTAGTACACAATACACAATAGGTCAACAAAAAAATTCCATTGGCGTCCACTCTTAAGGAACGTTGAAAAATAAAAGAAGCGGGCTTTCAACAGCAATACAGTTCGCCATTGGATATTGGAACTCCGGTCATCACCGGTCCCCTTATTGGCCTGCGGCCCCTGGCATTGCATGCCAGGACCGGCCGGGTGATTCTTGCTGCGGAGTCACGATTGATCCTCCACCAAGAACGGGCGTCCCTCCTGATCAGCATTCTACCAAACGATATAGGGTGAAAATTGGTCTCCGAGTCACAAAATCGAGCTGATTATCCGGGCGAAGCGGCCGCTTTTGGCCATGGCCCATCCGGCCAGGGTCTTGCCCAGGCCGGGAAACTCCGGAGGAATGTCGGAGGCGAGGCGGGGTTCGCCGCTGTTTTTATGCCTTGCTTCCAGGGCTTGAAGGGCCTGGAGGTCTCCGCGCTTTTCAATTTCCTTCCACACGCATTTGCGGGCGGGGTCCACGGCGCATTGATCGCCCTCCTGGGGCTGTTTGGAGCAGGGGGAATATTGGCGTTTGGCCGGGCATTTGGACAGCGGGCAAATGCCGCCGGTATAGGTGAGGACGCACTGGCCGCAGCCGGTGCACAGGCTTTCCGCGATAATGCTTTCTTCCCGCGTGACCACGGCGCTTCCCATGGAGTCCAGGGCTGCGACAATGGGCATGCCTGGGTCTGCAATGAATGCGGATTTAACGCCTCCGGAGCAGGAGAGCATAACCAGGGCGTCGCATTTGGAGGCGACGGGGTCCAGATGCATTTTTTTGGTCTGGCTCATGATTTCCTGGGAGCAGCAGGCCACTACGCATTGGGAGAGAACTACTTTTTTGCCCCATTTTTTCGCCAGGCCGCGCATTTTTTTCAGTCCCTGATAACCGCCCGTTCCGCTCAGGTTGGCGCACACGGCGCAGGAGATGACGGCGATGCGGTCTTTTCCCTCCAAGGCCAGCCTGATTTCCTCTTCAGGCTTCCACTCGCTTTTTACCATTAACTTTCCCCCCAATTTTAACGGGACCAGACAAGGCGCTGCTTGTCGTAGTCCACATGGAACTTGAAGCCCATGAGAAAATCCATGCCCAACAAGCCGTCGTGGCCGCCGGCGGCCCTTCTTTCCAGCACAAGGACGTTCATGTTTTTTCTTTTATTCGGGCCCACCCTGATTTCATCCACCGGTATATCCATGGCAGGCAGCAGCCCTCCCCCCACAACCTGGATGCCTGTCATGCCCCCGTCCTCCGGCTTCAAACCCAGCCGCTCGCCCACGTCTTTATTGATCAAAGTCCTGTTGGCGCCGGTGTCCAGCAGCATGGATGCGATTACGGTCTTGCCTTTAACACGAAACTGAACCGGCACAACCACCTGGCTGTTGGCGATGGTCACGGCCGTATACCCGTGCGAGCCCCTGACGTCATTGGAGGTTGCCGAGTCCGCCTGGTTTTGCAATTGCTGTTTTTTTTGCTGTTCGCGCTGATACTCCAAAAGCTGCTCCCGGCGCATTTGGCGATAGTTCCGCTCCCTCTCCCTCCGGGCTTCCAGGGCTGCTTTTTCGGCGGGAGTCATGTTATCCGCCTCTTCGGCGTAGCTTTTTATCTGGTCCCTGTATTCGGGAGGAACTTTTGCGATGTCGTCCACATAGCAGGTCTTTCCGGAATCGTCTTTGTATCTGTAGAACTCCGCGCAAAGAAGGGCCGGAAAGCACAGCAGCGCAATCAAAAGCAAGATGGGATAAAAATATGCGGACGGTTTAATCATTGGAACCCCTATTCATCATCCACCAGGGACGCGGAGGTTTGGCGCAGCCTGTGAGCCAGCCGGGTGGCGCGGCGGGACGGCGTGTCGTTTCCCACGGCCAGGGACACGGCTTTTTGGCTGCCCACCAGCACCATAAGGCGTTTGGCCCGGGTTATTCCGGTGTAAACCAGATTGCGCTGCAACAAGGCGTAATGGGCCGTGGACAACAGCATGATCACCGCCGGATATTCCGATCCCTGGGACTTGTGGATGGAAATGGCGTAGGCGAGCACCAACTCCTCCATTTCGCTGAACGTATAGGGAACCGGGCCGGCGTCAAACTCCACCACCACGCTTTTGGATGACGGGCTTACATTGGTGATGGCGCCGATGTCGCCGTTAAAGACCTCCTTGGAGTAATTATTCTTGATTTGCATGACCTTGTCGCCCGCCCGGAAGCATTGCTCCCCTCTGGTAATGAGGTCCGGGCCGGGGTTTAAGATCTTTTGCAACTGCCGGTTGAGGTTGATGGTTCCTGCAGGCCCTTTGTGCATGGGCGTCAACACCTGAATCTGGGTCATGGGGTCGAACCCGAACCGGTTGGGGATGCGCTCCCGGCACATGGTCAGCACCAGGGACACCATCCTTTCCTGGTCGTTTTCGGACAGGAAATAAAAATCCGGGTCTTCCTTGCTCTGGTCGCGAACCGTGACCAGGTCCTCTCCCGCATTGACCCTGTGGGCGTTGCGGATAATCAGGCTTTGGGCGGCCTGCCTGAAGATCTTGGTCAAATGAAACACCGGAACCTGGCCTGACTCGATGATATCCCGCAATGCATTGCCCGGCCCGACCGGGGGAAGCTGGGAAACGTCCCCCACCAGGATGAGCACGGCGTTCATGGGGATGGCCTTGATCAGGTGATACATCAAAAAGGCGTCCACCATGGAGGCTTCGTCCACGATGATCACATCCGCGTCCAGGGGTTCTTCCTCGTTGCGGAAGAACTTGCCTGTTTTAAAATCGTAAGCCAGGGCCCTATGGATGGTGGAGGCGTCCCGCGAGGTGACCTCCGCCAGGCGTTTGGCCGCCCGCCCCGTGGGAGCGACCTGAAGCACGCTTTTCCCCATGGCGGAAAACAACAGCTGCACCGACCGGACCAGGGTGGTCTTTCCCGTACCCGGACCGCCCGTGATCACGGAAATCCGGGAGCCGAAAATTTTTTCCAGCACATCCAACTGCTCTTCGGACAAACGAATGGCAAAGCGCTGGTGCACCCTTTCCAGGGCTTCCTCGGCCTTGATTTTTTTCAGGTTCAAAGGCACGGTCAAAAAGGCCTGGATGCGGCGGGCCAGCCCGACTTCCGTGGCGTAATAGGCGGTCAGGTAAACGATATCCAGTGGATTTTCCGGATCGTCCGTGATTTTATCGAAAATCACCTTGCCCGTCTGCCACATGCCGCTGAGGATGTTGTCCACTTCCGAAGGGTTCTGATCCAGCAAGGAAGCCGCCTCGTGAATCAGCTCCTCCCGGGGCAAATAAAAATGGCCGTTATTGGAAGCCCGGCTTAGGGCGTGCAGAACCCCCGCCTCCAGGCGTTTGGGCGAATCCGCCGGGATGCCCATTTTCCGGGCGATGCCGTCGGCCGTGGAAAAGCCGATGCCGGCCACGTCTTCAGCCAGTTTATACGGATTGTCCTTGATGATGGCGCCGGTTTCCTGGCCGTAGGTCTGGAATATGCGCACCCCGTAGGCTGTGCCTATTCCAAAACTGGCCAGAAACATGAGAACGTTGCGCTGAGTGCGCTTGTCCTGCCAGTCGGCGATGATTCCCTTGAGCTTTTTTTTGCCGATGCCTTTGACTTCGGAAAGCCTTTTCGGGGATTGGTCCAGGATTTCCAGGGCCTTTTCGCCGAAATGATCGATGATGCGGTCGGCCATGGCCGGCCCCACGCCCCGGATCATGCCGGAGGCCAGGTAGTTGCGCACCCCCTCCGTGGTGGAGGGAAGGAGGATTTCAAAGGCGTCCACCTTGAATTGCTCGCCGAAGCGGGGGTGGACGTCCCACTCGCCCCGGGCTTTGATGGTCTCTCCAACGGCCAGACGCCCCATAGCGCCCACCAGGGTTTTCAGGCCGTTGTCCGTGTCCACCCTGGCGATGGTGTACATGTTGCGTTCGTTAAAAAAGGTGATGCCCTGCACTTTGCCTTGGATCTCAGGCATGAAGGCCTCCGGAGGCTTCCTTATCCCGCGCAAGAAGCCATTTCACCGCATCAAGAAGGTCATTAGCCGCATAATCGGGCTCCACGCCCTTACGGCGCAAATCCTCCAGGGCGGCTTCTCCGTTCCCCGTACCCACCAGAAGGGCCATGCCGCACCCGGCGGCCCTGGCCGCCAGGATGTCTTTGGCGCTGTCGCCGATCATGGCGTGATTGGACAGGTCCAGGCCGAAAGCGTCCCTGGCCTGGTGCAAAAGCCCCGGCTTGGGCTTTCGGCAATCGCAATGATCGTCGGGCGTATGGGGGCAGAAAAAAATCTCGCGGATTTCGCCGCCGTTTTCCGCCGCAACCCGGCGCATATTGTCATGGGTATTTTGCAAAATATGGGGCTCAACCATTTTCCGTCCTATGATGGACTGATTGGTGATAACCACCACATTATACCCGTTTTCCTTCAGTAATGCCAGGGCTTTAAGGCTGCCGGGCAGAAAATGGAATTCCGACCAGTTCTTGATATAATCAGGCGAGTCCCGGTTGATGACCCCGTCCCGATCCAAAAAAACAAACTTCCTGCTGTGCAAATCTTTCATAATACCGTTATTCAGCAACCACAAAGGCGTTTTTATATCCCCCGGACCTCATGACGGACTGGAACTGGGCGGCCTGCTCCAGGGTGGAGCATTGTCCCACCCGGACCCTGTAATAAAGATCACTCCCGACCATTGTCTGGACCATATGGGCGTTATTGTATTTGACCGACAATTTTTTTACCAGATTTTCGGCGTTGGTCCTATCTTTAAAGGCCCCTATCTGAATTGTAAAATTGCCTTTATAATAGACGTTCCGGTCTCCCTGGACCGCTCCGGCCGGAGGCGCCAGGGCTTTGATGCGCACTTTGGCCACTCCGGGGCCGACCAGGCCGATCTCCTTGGCTGCGGAGTAGGACAGGTCGATGATGCGGCCTCGTACAAAAGGGCCCCGGTCGTTGACGCGCACGTCGCAGGTTTTTCCGTTGGTGAGATTGTAGACGCGCACCCACGTGCCCAGGGGAAGGGTCTTGTGGGCGGCTGTCATGGCGTGCATGTTGTAGACTTCGCCGTTGGCGGTTTTCTTGCCGTGAAAATCCTTTCCGTACCAGGAGGCTTTTCCTGTTTGGGTGAAGCCCCTGGCGTCGGGAATGGGATGGTACCATTTGCCTTGGATCTTATAGGGCTTGGACGTGGGCGTGGAGGTCTTTATCTGCTGCTTGGGCGGCGGCGATTCCTTGACGCAAGCCGGAATCGCCGCCAGGCAGAAAGCAATCAAAACGCCCATGGCGGCTGAAAGGATCAGTCTTCCAGGGCCAGGGCCAATACCTGCTCCATGGAATCCACAAAGTGGAAGGTTATTTTTTCCCTGGCGCTTTCCGGAATGTCTTCCAAGTCCTTTTCGTTCCATTTGGGTAATATCAATTCCTTGGCGCCGGCCCGGTAAGCTGCCAGAACCTTTTCTTTAATGCCTCCCACGGGCAAAACCTGTCCGCGGAGAGTGATTTCCCCTGTCATGGCAAGGTCCTTTTTAACAACCTTGCCGGTGCACAGGGAGGTGAGCGCCGTTAATATGGTCACGCCGGCCGACGGGCCGTCCTTGGGGATGGCGCCGGCGGGCACGTGCACGTGGATTTCGTGCTCCTTGAAAAAATCAGGATCCACCTTCAGCTTGTCCGCGCGGCTGCGTATGAACGACAAGGCCGCCTGGGCCGATTCCTTCATGACGCCGCCCAACTGGCCGGTGAGGGTCAAGCCTTTCTGGCCGGGCATGGCCACGCTTTCCACGGTCAGCATTTCCCCGCCCGTGGGGGTCCAGGCCAAACCGTTCACCACGCCGGGAACCTTCACGGTCACGGCTTTTTCGTTAAGCCTCTTGATGGGCCCGATGTACTCATGCAAATCCTTGGGTTTGACCGTCACGGACTCTTCCAGGCCTTCGGCGATCTTGCGGGCCGCGCCCCGGCATACCGAGGCGATTTCCCTTTCCAGGTTCCTGAGTCCGGCCTCCCGGGTGTAGCCGTTGATGATCTGCTTGATAGCCCCATCCGTTATTTTTATGTCGCTGGCCTTGAGCCCATGGGCGTCCCTTTGCCGGGGGATCAGGTACTTCTTGGCGATCTTGACCTTTTCCTCCATGGTGTAGCCCAAAAGCTCTATCACCTCCATCCTGTCCCGGAGGGCCGGAGGGATGGTGTCCAAAATATTGGCCGTGGCGATGAACATGACCTTGGACAGGTCAAAGGGCACGTCCAGGTAATGGTCCGAAAAGGTGTCGTTTTGCTCCGGATCCAATACCTCCAGCAGGGCCGAGGAGGGATCTCCCCGGAAATCATTGCCCAGCTTGTCCACTTCGTCCAGCATAAAAATAGGATTGTTGGACTCCGCCCTTCTTATATTCTGAATAATCCTGCCTGGCAAGGCCCCGACGTAGGTGCGCCTGTGCCCGCGGATTTCCGCCTCGTCCCGGACGCCGCCCAGGGAAATGCGCACGAAGTTCCGGCCCAAAGCCCTGGCAATGGAGCGGCCCAGGGAGGTCTTGCCCGTGCCTGGAGGTCCCGCGAAGCAAATGATGGGGCCTTTGGAGTCGGGCTTGAGCTTGCGCACGGCCAGGTATTCCAGGATGCGCTTTTTCGGCTTTTCCAGGCCGAAATGGTCTGCGTCAAGTATCCTCCTGGCCTCGGCGATATCCAGGTTATCCTCCGTGCTTGCGTGCCACGGCAAGGAGGTGATCCAATCCAGGTAGGTGGCGGCCACGGTGTATTCCGCGGACGACGGATGCATCCTGGACAGGCGGGAAAGCTCCCTTTCCGCTTCCTTTTGGGCGGCCTCGGGGAGGTTCATCTCCTTGATTTTGGCCTCGTACTCCTGGACCTCGACGTTTTCCTTGTCGCCCTCGCCCAGCTCCTGCTGGATGGCCTTCAACTGCTGCCGCAGGTAGTAGTCCCGCTGGGTTTTATCCATGTCTCCCTTGACCTGGGTTTGAATCTTGTCCCCAAGCTCCAAAATTTCCAGTTGATGGGAGGCCATCTTGGTCACCGCAATGAGGCGCTTGTCCACCTCGCGGGTTTCCAGGATTTTCTGCTTTTCCTCCAGGGTGGACTGGATGGTGGAAGCCACCACGTCGGCCACGGTGCCTGCATCCCCCACGGTTTTGATCCACTCGGCCATTTCCGGGGGCAGGAGGGAGGTATAGTTGACGATCTTGCCGAACAAGGTCACCAGGTTGGCGGTCAACGCCTCGATTTCCTTGCCCTTGCCCTTGGGGTATATGTCTTCCAACGGAGTCACCCTGGCCATGAGGTAGGGTTCTTCCTGGGTGTATTCCTCGATTTTAAACCGGGTAATTCCCTGGACAAGCATCTGGGCCTTGTCCGGAGCCCCTTTGGCCATCTTCATGATAGCCGCCGCCGTCCCCACTTCAAACAGGTCGTCGGGCTTATGGTTTATCTGGGGATCGGCGATCTTGGATGCAATAATGCCAATGACCCGATCGTTGGCCATGGCGTTGTCCACCAACTCGATGAGCTGGCTCTGCCCCACAACCAGGGGCAATTGCATTTTGGGATACAGGGCCACATCCACCACGGGAACGATGGAAATTATTTCCGGGATCTTACCTGGCTGCATTTCTTCTTGGGACGAAATCTGGTCAGTCATGTTTTCACCCTGATTATTCCTTAGTCTTGAATTTGAACTCTCTGAGGCGACAATGTTTTCGCCTTGGCCACACGGATTTCCAGCATGCCTTCGGCGTAGGTGGCCGTCACCTTTTCCGGGTCCACGGGCCTGGGGAAAAACAACGTGCGTTCAAAATATCCGTAAGGAATTTCGGCCAAATGAAAGCGCGCCTGGGCGCCACGCCGGATTTCCCTTCTCCTGCCGGATATTTTCACCGCCCGCGAGTCGAGCTCGATTGACAGTTCATCCTTATTTACGCCAGCCATTTCAGCCATAACAACGATTTCATCGGGAGTTTCAAATACATCGGTTGCAGGCCGGAAGCCCTGGGAAGAACCGGAGAACACAGGGCTGGCGGTCCTGTACAAGTTGTTCAGCGTTTCTTCCAGCTCTGACTGCAACTGCCCGAAACCACCTCCGAAACGGATTTTTATGTAATCCATTTTCTACCTCCGGGTTAAGGGTCGCCGGTTTCACGCCCGGCGCCGTGTTAATGCCTTACCTACAATGATAACACAGGGTTCCGGCATCGTAAAGGTTAGGCGTGTTCGATTTTTATTCAGTAACAAGCATGAAGAGCGGAATTTAAGGCCGCAGGGGGCGTGCTTTTCGCCATAGACGGCGCGGGAGACGGCCCGCCTCCGGCGGTAAACAGCATAACTGCCTGCCTCCGGCGGCAAACCCTTTTTCTGCACGCCGCGAAGCGGCAAAAAGATTTGATCAAAACGTTAAAATGGCGCTTCGCGCAAGTGAGAAAAGAAGCAAACGTCCGTCATTCCCTTGCATGCCTCATCTCTAACCAACGACGAAATCGTAGATTGGGTTGAGCCTGCGAAACCCAAAAAATTCCGCCGCGATGCGGCATCCTTGTTTTTGCACTGCGTATCCCTTTGGGCGCTGCCGCCGCCCAATCTGATCAATTTTTTAGTTTTTTACCATCATCCCCAAGGTTTTTTTGACGGATATCCCCAAAACTTTTGTTTTTGCATTGCAAAGCAAAATGTTTTATCCTGGCGTCTATTGGGACTCTTTCTTGTGTGTTGTTTCGGCAGCCGGCAATGTCTAACATCGCCGCACTAAAATTGCTTTGCAAAGATTATTGCATAGTTCCAAGTATTTATATACATCCTCGCATATTTGCCGTATGGAGCTATGGCACGGATTTTAAAATGCTATGCACAACATGGCGGGACGGCGATAATTACCGTTGATCAGGAGGAGGCATGGGCATCAGCCTCGACATGAATGAAGACATCGGCATTCTGGTAGTCACCTACCTTCCGGAGCCCGTCACGCCGAATGATCTGGCAAAGCAAAGAAAGATGGTGGCTGACGCTTTATCGAGTAGCGTCATCCAAAAGGTCCTCATTGATGCCTCATCGCTCCTGAGATTCCCGCCAATCGTCGCCGCGCTGGAACACAACGAGAAAATTGCCGAAGACGAGAAACTCAAAACTATAAAATACGCCGTCCTATGCTCGTCACTGGGACAAGACGAAAGAAGCCTCGAGACCACGGGAATTAACCGCGGCATTTACTTAAAATGCTTCACGTCCAGAAAAGATGCGTTATCCTGGTTGGTCGAAGAACAAGAAAAATGAGTTTTACAGGACTCCCTGATTAATCTGCTAACAGGTCAACCTGTCTCTTTTAATAGGGAGAAAGACTTTTTTTGGGGACATCCGTCAAAATGTCAATAACTCAAAAGACTGCTTAAAGACTGATGGGAAGATTGTAAAAATGGAATAATTTGACGGATTGGGCAAGCCCTCTGAGAGGCCTGAAAAAGTGCAGACTCCCACAGCAAGCTGTAAGGCGCCTCAAAAAACCGGCGCAGCAGGCTGCGGGGCGTTTAACCACTCTACAACAAAAGGATTTGGGTTTTCGCCCGTACGCAAGGAAGCGTTTTTTTCCGATATCTGTATTGGGCAAGGTCTTTATCATTTCGAATAATGACTTGCCTTTCAAATCCTTATTTTGGACAAGAGTGAGTTCCTCTATCCATTTGCATCCAGCACCGCCCTAATCTTTTCAGCGAGATTTTTTCGTGTAAATGGTTTGGGGAGAAAATTCAACCCATCCGCCAAGCCACCGTGCCGCTCAATAATGTTGGCCGTATAACCGGACATATAAAGGCATTTGCCATTTGGATATAAACCCATCAGTCTTTTAGTCAATTCAAGGCCATTCATCTCCGGCATCACCAGATCGGTCATAAACAGATGAATTTCGCCGGTGTATTCCTCGGCCAGTCGGAGGGCTTCATCTGACGTGCTTGCTTCCAAGACTTTGTATCCAAACTGTTCTAACATTTGACGGGTCATGTTCAATATGGCGCGCTCGTCTTCCACCAATAAAATGGTTTCGTTTTCCCGTGCAGCAGGAAGCGCTTGATTCCGCCTTTTTTGAGGCGGTCCAGTAATGATTTCATGCCGGGGTAAATAAATATTAAAGGTGGTTCCCTGGCCAAGTTCACTGTAAACAGTGATGAAACCGCCATTTTGCTTAATAATTCCATATATTGCGGAGAGACCAAGTCCGGTCCCACTCCCCACGTCCTTGGTGCTGAAAAAGGGTTCGAACAGGTTGTCACGGGTTAGCTCATCCATACCGCAGCCGTTGTCTGAAATAGCCAGCAGGATATATTCGCCAGGCGCACAACCTATATGCTCCGCACACAGGGCCTCATCAAAGGCCACATTGTCCGTTTTTATGGTGATTTTGCCCTTCCCCTCAATGGCGTCTCGTGCGTTGGCGCACAACTTAACCAAAAGTTGATCAATTTGTGATGGATCCACTTTGACGATCCCCAAATTTTCGCCGGGCAGCCAAACCAGATTTATATCCTCGCCTATGAGACGCCGAAGCATCTTGAGCATTTCTTCAACCTTTGTATTCAGATTGATTGCTTTAGGTGTAATGATCTGTTTGCGTGCGAAAGTTAGCAATTGCCGTGTGATATCCGCGGAACGCTGAGCAGCGTTAAAAATCTCCAATACGTTAAAATGAAGCGGATTATCCGGGGCCATCCCGTCCAAAGCCATTTCCGCATGGCCCAATATTACACCTAACATATTGTTGAAATGGTGCGCCACCCCGCCCGCTAATCGTCCTGTGGACTCAATCTTCTGAGATTGAATCAGTTGGGCCTGTAGTCTCTTACGCTCTTCTTCAGCCTGTTTTTGGTCGGTAATGTCGATGGTCGAGGAGGTCATGGCGACCGGATTTCCCTTGTCGTCAAAAACTGTGGAAGCCGAAACCTGAACATCAAAAAGAGAACCATCTTTCCTTTTGGCTTTGATTTCTCCGGTCCAAATATTCTCAACTTCCAGGGCCTTCATAACATCTTCGTATTTCTCCCCCAATATCCAAAATTTTGTGAAATGTTGCCCGATACATTCATCAGGGCTTTTAAAATCCCACCATTTATAAAAAACAGGATTGGCGTAAGTCATCATCCCTTCAAGGTTGCAGGTGGCGATAGCGATAGAAGAACACCGGATAATGTTTTCTTTGACAAGTAACTTATTCTCATATTCTTTCTGCCCAGTAATATCTTCGATAATGCCCACACAACCCACAATCTTCCCACTGGTTAAAGATATGGGTGCATAATGCACCTTTACGGGAGTTTCCTTGTGAGCCGTCACAGAGCGATAAACATCTTCATAAAAACCAAGATCTCCTTGTAAGGCTTTTTGCATTTCCCCAACCATTTTTTTGTCCGGCAGGGTGAACATATCCAGCCCCACCAACTTGTCTCGTGATGAACCAATTATTTTTACAAAATTATCGTTACCCGATACAATAATTCCATTTTCATCGGTTTGAAAAACACCCAAAGGAGAATGCTCGAACAGCATGCGATAACGCTCTTCACTAAGCCGTAAGGCATCTTCCGCTTTTTTGCGGGCGGAAATATCCCTTGTGACACCAAGAATCCCGGACGGATTGCCCTTCTCATCACGAAGCAGAGTCGCTTTTACCTCAGTCCAGACCGTGGAGCCGTCCTTACGAATCATCTCCAGTTCAATATTTTTGGTAACCCTGAAATTTGAATCTGTTTGTTTTTTTTGTTCCAATTCTTCCGAAACGACTTGTGTCGCTATCAACAATGATTTGGGAGTTAATACTTGATCAATGGCCTGTCCAATCACCTCGGATGGTTCATATCCCCGGAGAATTCTCACCGATGGGCTTATATAGGTGTAATTCAAATCCATATCCAAAGTAAAAATGACATCTCCGGCATTTTCAGCTAAAAAGCGGTACCTTTCTTCGCTGCATTTAAGGGCGGCCTCCGCGTTTTTACGTTCGGTAATGTCATTATATGTGACCACCACCCCATGGCCTTCAATAGGCAGCGGGGCTGCAGTGACATTAAGCCAAGTGACGGTGTTGTCGGATTTGACGATCCCCATTTCGCAATTCCTAACCGTCTGGTTCTCATTTAGAGCAATGATACTCGCCCATTCATTAGGAGGCATGTCGGACCCGTCGGGACGAATAATCCGCCATTCCTGACTATCCAGGTTTCGCCCTTCATGCTCATCCTTACCTAAGCCCAGCAATTGCTCTGCAATGGCGTTTGTCTCAATGATGCGGCCCTGTTCATTCGATACCGTGATGCCCAGGGGAAAGGCGTGGAAGAGGGTTTTATACTTCTCTATGGCACGTTGAAGGTCCTTGCGTTGCTCATGCCATTTTGTCATGTCCCTTATGATCGTACAAGCTCGCTGATCCCCGTTCTGGTCTTTAAAAATGACAGAAGCAACTTCCGCGGGAAAAAGACTGCCATCCTTTTTCCGGTGGGTCAGAATCCCTCGGAATTTGCCGGTAGTCTCTCTTTCTGCAACGGCTTGCGCTAATTGTGCGTCACCGTCAGCATACATTAATGCTCGGCCTCCAGAGATCAGTTCCCCCTCCGTCATTTGGAACAGTTCACAGGCCGCCGGATTGGCATGGAGGACCTGCCCATGAGGCGCAGTCAGAAAAATGGCATCCGAGCTGACGTCGAATAATGTTTGCAATCTTATGGCCTTGGATCGCAACTCACGGTTTTGCTGCTCAAGTTCGGCGACTTTGCTTTTTAATGCTTCATATGAGGGGTTATCACACATAATGATATCTCCAGCGCCGGAAGGTATTGCTCATGTTCATCAGTACTGACATTTTTGGGACGATCTTTTCAACTTTCCAACATTGCTTTGAATGGTTAGTATTACTTAATATGGCCCCCGCCAAAAACATAATCCACCACAATCGAATCAGTCAAACTATTTAATTTTTTTACTGATTCCCAGAAAAATTGACCCCAGTTCAATCTATCTGGAGATTTTCAAAATATCGAAAATACCGTGACGTATATTTTTGAAATCCTATTTTTTACATTAAAATTATGATATATTTTCGTTTGATATTTGCTGCAATAATTTTTCACTTTTTTATCTTTTCATAAAAGATATTTTGCTTTTTTTGACAGGCCCGTCCCCCAAGCCCAATGTGCCTTAGGAACGCCTTTGATCAATCGACTAACTCCATGAGTGGTCTCGGGGATGATGGCAAAAAAAGAATGATTTGACAGGTTGGGCAAGCCCTCTGAAAGGGGCCTGAAAAAGGGAAGCATTCCACAGCAAGGTGTAAGGCGCCTCAAAAAACCGGCGCAGCAAGCAGCATCCAAATACAGGCAGGAAGAAGGGCAGGCCAAATGCGGCATTCCGGCCGATTAAGTCCGTCCTCCTCGCGCATGTGGGAACCCAAAGTCATTGTTGTTCTAAAGGCCAACGCTGGGTTCCCGATAACTACACTCGGGAATGACGGCGAAAAAATAAGGATGCCGCTTCACGGCGAAATATGTTGGGTTTCGCAGGCTCTACCCAGGGTTTCCTGAAAAAAATAAAATTCTAAAAAGGCAAGGCGCGAGTACAATTCCTGGCTCGGGAGGCATATGGATTTTTCTGTCCCATAGCCTCCCCTTCTTGTTCCAATGAGCCCGTCGCCTTCCATGCCTGCTCTAAAAAACAGGCTCAAGGACAGTTTAACCCCAAACTCCGTGCCCTTCCCGGCCTTGCCCCTGCACATGGGGCTGGCTTATGCTTACGATGCGGTCGTCCACGCGCTTGGCCTTGTTGCCGCACATTCACTGCTGCTGCCGGTGCACTTCGGATATCACCAGGAGATCCTTGTATTGACGTGGAGGCAGAACACCCAACCCCACTTCCCGGGAAAGCGCCTCAATTTTTAAAATAAACCGCTATAAATACATCATCAAGAGCAAGAATTAACGCCGGCGCCTATTCATATCCGTGGGGCGCCTCCCCTCCCCTTTGCAGGCGCTCACAGACTGCCTGATCCGTGGGAAAGGCCAGGTTGTGGGGCAATTCGTCCAGGGAAAAAAAGCGGGCGTCCAGGGCGTCGGAGCCCGGGGCGAGCCGCCCCCCGATTTTTTTACCCCAAAACCACACGCCCACGGTATGCCGGCGGTCGTCGTGAAAATTGGACAAGGCGTCGAATACCGGGCCGATGCGGACTTCCAGCCCGGTTTCCTCAAAAATCTCCCGGCGGGCCCCTTCGCGCACGTCTTCGTCCCATTCCAAATGGCCGCAGGGGATGCACCACATGCCCTCGTAGGAGCCTTTTCGTTTGACCAGGAGCAGCCGGCCCTTTTCCATGACGATCACGGCCACGCCCACCGTGGGGTTTCTATATTGGATGTAACCGCAGGCATGGCAAATTTTACGCCGGATTCCATCGGCTATGGATTCTTCCAGGCGTTTGCCGCATTTCGGGCAGAAGTCGTACAACATAAAGGGAGATCCTTTTGTGAGGCTGTGTAAGAACCGAAGCGCGTTCATGTATAGCACAAATCCGCCCGCCGCACCAAACAAAGCAGCCATTCTACACGAAAGACGTTGTTTTTCGGCTTGAAATAACATGGACTTGTTTGAAGATTGTTACTATTGATGACCCAAACGGCTGTTCCGTGTTATATTCCGGGCGGAAATTCGGAAAACGCCGGCGGAAAAAAGCCGCGCCAATACTTAAAAGCAGCCTATATGCCAGGGAAAGACAACCTTATTAAGCCCAGGACCATCCTGTCGCTCCATTATTTTTTGTATTTTGGAGTCTTCGGGATTGTGCTGCCCTATTTCAACCTCTACCTGGACCACCTGGGCTTTGACGGCATCCGGATAGGCGTGATTGCGGGCATTCGCTCCGCCGCAGTGGTGGTCATGCCCCTGTTATGGGGGGTGCTGGCGGACAGAAGCGGCAAAAGAAAGGCCATTTTCGTCCTGTGCAACGTGTGCAGCGCCGCCCTGTTCTCCTTGTATTTTTTGAGCACGGAATTCCTGCCTGTGCTGGCCATAACCGTCGTATATTCCCTGTTTTACGCGCCCATTATTTCGTTCATCGAAGCTTTTTCCATGGAAATTCTGGGGCCGAAAAGGAATCAGTACGGCCGCGTGAGGGTGTGGGGCACCATCGCCTTTGTGGCCATGGCCCTTGTCATGGGCAAGGTGGTGGAGACTTTCGGGGTTTCCGTCATTTTGGGTTTGATCCTGGCCGGCGCGGCTGTACAGGCCCTGATCAGCGCCCTCATGCCCGAAGCTCCCGCTCCTTCCGCTCCCCAGGAACGGATAAACGCCCTGGGCTATTTTTTTTCCAAACCCGTGGTGATTTTCCAGGTTTGCGCCTTCCTGATGCTGGCCAGCCATGGAACCTATTACGGCTTTTTTTCCATCCACCTGGAAAAAGCGGGCTATTCCTCCACCTTCATAGGCTTTGCATGGGCTCTGGCCTCCGCCGCCGAGATGGGAGTCATGATCAACTCGGGCCGGATCCTGGGACGGTTTCATCCCCGGAGGCTTTTGTTTTTCTCCCTGTGCATTGCGGCCATGCGCTGGGGCCTGACCGCCTGGACTTTATCCCCCGTCGCCCTTTGCATGGTGCAGGTTCTGCACGCTTTCACCTACGGCAGCTTTCATATTGCCAGCATCGTATACATCGAGCAGCTTATTCCGCCCCAGGCCAGGACGGCCGGGCAGGCGGTCAACAATTCCATGACTTACGGCCTGGGCATGATGGCCGGATTGTTCCTGAGCGGCTATTTGTTCGAACGCCTTGGCGGGGGCATGGCTTTCGCCGCCAGCGGCGCCATGGCCTTGCTGGGAGCGATTCTGTTTGCAGCGTACGGCAGGGCGCCTTCGGGGCGAAAAACCTCGCCTTAGCAGATAATAGTTTGTTATGATTATGATAGCAGCTTGACAGCCTTGGAATGCCCCCTATATTCCGTAAATAGGCTCCGGCCTTAACTGTTTTCCTAAACCTGTGAGGTAAAATGAAAAATCGTTGGACGTGGGTCGCCGGATTGGCTTTCATTCTGATTTTTGCGGCGCTTTTTTCCATTCGAGTAGGCTATTTTGACAAAGAGGTCGAGGTTCCTGAAAATTTCCTGGACGTGGAGCGCGGATTTCAGGACGACTCCCGGACCTTTATGGACATCCTGCAGAACGGCAAAAAGATCGGGTATGTGGATTCCTCCTTTATTAAAACCGATGACGGATGGCTTGCCAAGGAGACGGCTTATATGGAGCTCAACGCCCTGGGGACCGTCCAGAAAACCACGTTGACCTCCGGCGCCCACTTGAATCCGGATATGACGTTGCGGTCCATGGGCTTTAAGATGAAATCCGACCTAGGATCTTTTGACGCCAAGGCCTGGATGGACGGGGACGTCCTGAAAGTGGAAACCGGAGTAGGGGAAGCCAGGCAAGTCATGGAATTCCCTATGGAAAGCCCTCCCCTGATCGACGCAGGCCTGATGCACCTTAAAGCCTTGCGGGAACTGAAGCCCGGCGAAAAGGCCGCGTATCCCATCTTCGACCCGGCCACCATGACCAATTACAAGGTGGCAATCAAGATGGTCGGCCCGGACTCCATTAAAATCCTGGGGGAAACCATTCCCGCGAAAAAGCTGGAGATGGCCTTTATGGGCCAGACCCAGACCACCTGGATATCCGAAGACGGAGAGATGCTCGCCCAAGAGGGTTTGATGGGCCTCCGGTTGGAGAAAACCACCAGAGACCTGGCCATGGAAGAGACGAGTTTTGAAAAAGGCGACGACCTTTTCGCCCTGGCGGCCGTTCCCGTGGACACGCCTTTGATGTCGCCCCAGAAGCTGAAGATGCTCAAGGTGAGAGTGACGGGCGCCGATCATTTTGCAGAGAAACTGAATCAGGGCCGGCAGACATTTGAGGACGGCGTGTTGACCGTGAAGGTGGAGCCGCTGCCCGATCCCGGCTTGGAAGTTCCCTACACGGGCGATCCGGCCTTTTTAGGCTCGGACTCTTTTATCCAGTCGAACCATCCCGAAGTGGTGGAACTGGCTCATAAAATCGTGAATGAGAATGACGCGCCCCAAGAAAAAGTCCGGAAAATCATCCAGTGGGGATACGAGGAGTTGGAAAAAACGCCGGTCCTGAGCATGCCCCAGGCGCTGGAAACCCTGCGCACCCGCAAGGGGGATTGCGGCGAGCACGCCATGCTAATGGCGGCCCTGGCCCGGGCAGTAGGCGTTCCCGCCCAGGTGAACATGGGCCTGTACTATGTGGACGGCGTATTTGGATTCCATGCCTGGAACTCCTTTTACGTAAACGGACAATGGATTACGGGAGACGCCACGGTGGGGCAGTTCCCGGTGGACGCTGCGCATTTGCAGTTCGCCCAGGGCGGATATGACGTGCAGTTGGAAGTGGCCGGCTTGATCGGCCGTCTGACGATTGAAGTATTGGAGCAAAAAAAATGATTGAACTTTCCGGCCTGACGAAAAGATACGGCAGGATCATGGCCGTCGATAATCTGAATTTGAAAGTCGAGGAAGGCGAGGTTTTCGGATTTATCGGCCCCAACGGCGCCGGCAAGACCACGACCATCCGCATGATGGGCGGTTTGATTGCGCCCACCTCGGGAAGCGTTGTGATCAACGGAATCGACATGCTCAAAGACCCCGAACAGGGCAAGCAGGACATCGGCTTTATCCCGGACCGGCCTTATCTTTACGGCAAGTTGACGGGCATGGAGTTTTTGCGTTTTACGGCGGACCTCTACGGCATGAACAATAACGGCTTTTTCGACAAGGCCGAAAGCATCCTCAAAACCTTTTCCCTTTGGGACTGGGCAGGGGAATTGATTGACTCCTACTCCCACGGCATGCGCCAGCGTCTGATCATGAGCGCGGCCCTGATACACGACCCCAAAGTGCTGATTGTGGACGAACCCATGGTGGGGCTGGACCCCCGGGCCATCCGTCTGGTCAAGGATATGATCAAGCGGCTTGCAAGGGAAGGCATGACGGTTTTCGTCTCCACCCACACTCTGGAAGTGGCCCAGGACATATGCCACCGCGTGGGGGTGATCCATAAAGGCAAGGTGATAGCCACGGGTACGACCAAGGATTTGGTGGAGCAGGCCAGGGTGGACAGGGAGGACCTGGAGGCCGTATTCCTGCGCCTGACCGAGGAGGCCTCCTGACATGTTCAAGACCGCAACCTTGATTCGGCCCAGGGTAATCGGCCTGAAACGGTATAACGAACTTGATGACGGCAAGGGCAGCAAGTATCGGGCGTTGTTGTTTGCGCTTTTCGGGCTGGCGTTCTGGTTAGGGATTTTTTATATTTTTTTTCGCATCCTCACGTACTTCCAGGGGGTTGAGGAATTTGGAGACATCTTGGCGGAAAAGCTGCTGTCCATGGTGTTCCTCACCTTTTTCGCCCTGCTGTTGTTCAGTTCCATCATAGCCTCCTTGTCCAAGCTGTATCTCAGCCGGGACCTGCATCTGGTTTTCAGCTATCCGGTGGACCATAGGCAGATCTTCCTGGCGCGATGGATGGAAGCCGCGTTCGACTCCTCCTGGATGGTGCTGGTTTACGCCACGCCGGCCTTTTTTTCGTATGGAATCGTATACCAACAGGGCGCCCTGTTTTACCTGAACATGATCCTGGTCCTGATTCCCTTTTGCGTGTCCGCGTCCATTATCTCCACCCTGGCGGTAATGGCTGTGGTTGTGGCCCTGCCGGCCAACCGGCTGAGGGGCATGCTGATATTTGTCGGCATGGGGCTTTTTGTGGGCCTGTATTTTCTTGTTCGCATGCTCAGGCCGGAGCGGCTGGTGGACCCTGACGCGGCTTTTTCCGTGTCCGAGTATATAGCCAGCTTGCAGACGCCTGCGGCGGACTGGCTGCCTTCCACGTGGGCTTTCGACTCCATGACCGCTGTGATTCACGGGAATTACGGCGAGGCCCTGTTTCATAACGCCACGGCGTACAGCGCGGCCGGCGGCCTTGTTTTTATCGCCTTTCTTTTTTCCGGGCTGGTCTATTTTAAGGGGGTTACCAAAGCCCAGATCACCCGCACAGGCAAGCAAATCGAGCCGGAAAGGCGGCATTACCAGGGTCGGAGGCTGTTTGGCTTTTTAAAGGGCCCCAAACGGGCCATTATGACCAAAGAAATCAAAATTTTCATGCGGGACTCCACCCAGTGGTCCCAAATTTTCCTGGTCGCTGCGCTGGTAGCCATCTACCTGTATAATTTTAAGGTGCTGCCGTTGGAAAAGGCGCCCATTAAAACAGTGTACCTGCAAAACCTTTTTTCGTTTCTGAACATGGCCCTGGCGGCTTTTGTGCTTACGTCCATTGCGGCCCGGTTCGCCTTTCCCGCCGTGTCGCAGGAAAAAAGCGCCTTTTGGATACTGCAAAGCGCCCCGGTTTCCCTTAAAACAGTGCTTTGGATCAAATTCGCCGTTTATGTGGTTCCTTTGACGATCATGTCTCAGGTGCTGATTATAGCCACGAATATTTTGCTGCACGTCACGCCCTTCATGATGTGGATGTCATCGTTGACTTTGCTGTTCATGGCGCCGGGCATTGTCTCTCTGGCCGTGGGGTTGGGCGCGGCTTATCCCGATTTTCAGTCGGAGAATCCGGCCCAGACGGTCACCAGCTACGGTGGGCTTTTATTCATGATTCTCAGCGCCTTATTCACGGGGCTGGTGGTTATTTTGGAGTCCGGTCCGGTGTATTCCGTGGTGTACGCCGGGTTGCGCGGAAAGGCTGTTTCGGACGCCGCCTGGACCTGGACGGCGATCTCTTTCGGCCTTGTCCTGGTTCTTTGTGCCGCGACTATAGTTCTACCCATGCGATACGGAGGAAAAAAGCTGGCGGCGCGTTAGTAAAATACGGGGAAAGCCCGTCACTATTGTTATTTCTGAATTTTTATGTTGCAAAACCCGGTTGGGTCTGATAAATGCGGCCCCTGGATTAAACAACTTACTTATCACCGGATGTAAGCCGTATTATGCTGCAGGTTGGGATGCCTGGACACAGGCGTCAACCTTACTATGTTCTATGCGCAGCAGGGGCGGAACGCCCTTCCACCGTCACAAATTGATTTTGGGGGATCGACCCAGGTACGCCCTGACTGCCAAGTCAAGGGCATTACACGGTATTATGGAGAATCGCGTCCCAACGGAAAAACACCGTCAAGGGGCGCAGGACGGGCATATACAGGAATTTCAAAAACAAAAATGTAGTTTTTTTTGGCCCCATAACACACCAGCACGAAAGGAGCATTACATGAACAAAGCAGACCTGATCGAAGAAGTAGCCAAGGTTTTAGGAACCAAAAAAGACGCCCAAGCCGCAGTGGATTGCGTATTCGCCACCATTTCGGAAGCCCTGAAAAAGGACGACGCCGTGACTTTGGTCGGCTTCGGAACCTTTAAAGTGGACAAAAGGCAGGCCCGCAAAGGCCGCAACCCCAGGACCGGCGAGGCCTTGGACATTCCCGCACGCAACGTGCCCAAGTTCAATCCCGGCAAAGCTCTTAAAGACGCAGTCAACTAAGCCCGTTTCAGGGGAGGCCGGTTTTGGCCTCCCCTTGGGGCTCCATCTCCCACAACCGGGCTTGATTTTCCCTGCCAAAACCTGTTCCGAGGCGTTGACTTCGCGGCGCCCAAGGGGTATTTAGTCTTCGTGGATTCATTTGCACTTGAACAAAACATAAGGTTATAAACATGGCAGGCGCAACTCAGAAACATTTTCCTCCTTTTAAATTCGCCCCCGCATGGCGTTCCTATGAAGACTTCCCCTGGTTTGTCTGGGCGCTCGGCTGGATCGCCTTGCTTAAATCCAGCGTATGGTTTTTCCTGGAGCCGGCAAGCCCCCAACCCGCCATGTTGTGGAAATGCCTGATCTTGTCCCTGCCTTACCTGATCATGGCCAGCGGAGCGTGGAATCTTAAGCGGTGGGCCATTGTCGGATTGGCCGTTCTTGGCGCGTTTGATCTTCTCTTCATCATTTCCGGAGCCGTTGAAGGAGAAGGGCTGTTCAAGTCCGCGGCGCTAATGGGCGCTAACGGCGAGTTCAACGGCATGATTATTCTGAACAAGGCTGTGTTTATCGGCGCCAGACTGGGAGATCTGGCCTTGATAGGCCTGGCCCCTAAAGCGTGGAAGTACGCAGGAGAATGGAATCAGGGCTTGTGGAGGGATGTCGTCGATTCTGAGGACAAGGACGGACTGCGGATCATGATAGCGATTATTTACGTTGTCCTGGCCGTGGTAACGGTTCACGCCTTTGTCGAAGGAATCTAACCCCTTCCACCCGATCCGGCAGGAGAATCAGACCCATGAGGCCGTTTGCGCTTCTCACGATCATTTTCCTTGCAGCAGGCGCGGCTTTGGCTTCGGCCCAAGGCGATGTTGTAAAAAATGATCCCAGATTCACCCTGTACGAAAGCAGGGTCGTTTTAGACTCCAAAACCGGCCTGGAATGGTGGCCGGCGCCGGATATTGACGCCAACTGGCACGACGCCAAACGCTGGGCTCATTACGCGGCCCAGTTCAACGGCGGCTGGCGCATGCCCACCATCAAGGAACTGGAAACGCTTTACGAAGAAGGACTAGGCGATCACAACATCAGCCCCTTGATCCAAATCACCGAATACACCGTCTGGGCCTCCGAGTATAAGGGCGAAAAGTCCGCCTGGTGCTTCTCCTATGACACGGGGCAGGCCTCCTGGTCCGCCCGGCACAGAAGCCCCCTAAAACGCGCCATAGCCGTCCGTACGCTCAAACGGCCGCAACGCAATTAATAAACTTTTCCATTTTTCCCATGATTGAGTTCCCGGCTTTTTTGAAGGATGTCGCCGTGGCAACTGTCTTAAGAGAGTCCCCTGAAGTCACTCAATCACCAATCGGCTTGCCGTGTTAATTTTCCAAGATTCAGGCGTTAATAAACAGTCCTGTATTCATGAATTTCCTTTCGCATCTCTGACCTGTAAAAGACAATTTCATCGCCCTCAATAGTTCCCTCCCTCCTGAAGTAACCCCAATTCACAACCCCAGAATCGGGAACAAATGTTTCAACTATAATTGTTGAACCATTGAGTTCATAATAACCAATTCTGCCGGTTGTAAAATCTTCAATAAACTCAGACGTCGGCAACTCGTGAGAGAATCTTGACAACACTCGACCATCTTTCCAAAAACGAAAACAGGTGTACGTTGCTCCCGAGTCAGATCCCCTATGTTCAGTTACATGGAAATATACCGCATCAAAATCCAATGGAGAACTGTCCCCAATGAGTTTAGGACTTACCGAAAATTTGGGATGTTTTGGCCAATGCAATCCGTTGGGTAAAACACGATCATTTCTCGGCATGCATGACGTTACACACAACATCCCAAAAAGAACCATCAAAGCAACCGACATTCTATTCATCATCATTTCCCCTTGCCTTGACCGGAGTCATACTATTTCTCGTATTTTTGGCAACATACTATAAATGAGGTTCAATCAATTCTCAATAGGCGCTGATTGAGTGTGGAGGTTGCCAGCGCAAAAAGGCCGAGTCGCTTAAAAGCGAATCGGCCTTTGGGTTTTGATTATTGAATCTGACGACCCGGTTTATTTGTTGAAGACGCGCTTTTGGGCCTGGTCCTCGCTGACTTTCATGGAGCCCTGGGCGAACAGGGCGCCTTTCAGCCATTCGGTCCCCACCTTAAGCAGGGCCACATCGTCCGTTTTGATAGCCTCTATGGTTTTCTCGTCCAGAGGATGGAGGGTGAGGAAGGTGCTTTCAAACACAAACCTGCGGAATTGATCCAGGTTGTAGCAGGCCATGTAAAACATCTTCTTGGCGGGCTCGGTGATCTTGATATTGGGCGGAAACGAGCGTTTGCGGACAACCAGCTCGTTCCAGCCTTCGTTGATCTCATCGTGCGCTTCCACGCCCTGGTCTTTGCGCCATTCCGCGACGGACCATTCTTTTTCCACTTCAAAGCCCTTGCAATGGGGCTCCTTGACGAAAAAGAAGAATTCCTCGGTTGCATCCCCTTCCTTGGGCCGCATGGTGGCGTGCCCCAGGGGGTAGTACCGGCATGCAGCCGGGCGGTCTTCGTAGATGATGCAGCCTTCTTCCCGGACAAAGGGGCAAGGCGGGTTGTCTTCCTGGCCTTCTTCATCTTCCAGCATTCTAAGCACTGGCACCGGCAGGTCGGTCTTTTCCAGAAGTTCCGGCCGGGTGTAGATGGCCAAAAACTGCTCGGAATCCAGGTCCAGGCGTTTTTTCATGCGGATAATGTCATAAGGGGTCAGGACAATATCAATGCCCCTGCAGCATTTGGTAAAGCATTCCAGGTCCGGTCCGCAACGGAATTGAAACCGGCTGTTTATGGTAAGCTGCAAAGGCTCCAGTTGGGCTTTTGGGGTATCTTGGCTCATGTTAATTCCTTTCGCACATAACAATAAACGCCCTTTCCGGACCCGTGCGCAGGCCTGGGCGTTTGGCGGCCATTTTAATGGGTTTTAAAACTTTGTCAACAGGGGAAAAAATTAGGAGAGAGATCAGGGCTTTTCCGTTTTCATGATGTTGTGGATCACTTCCGACAGAAAATTGATGGAAAAAGGCTTTTGAATGAAGCCCATGCATCCCCGCTTCAACAGATCCGCGGAGGCGTCCTTTTGGTCAAAGCCGCTGGAAAGCAGCACCTTGACGCCGGGGTTGACTTCCTTGATCAAATCATAGGTGGCCACGCCGCTCAGGCCGGGCATAACCAAGTCCAGTATAAGCACGTCAATGTCGTCCAGGCCGGATTTGAGCATATTTACAGCCTGCTTGCCCGAGCTTGCGGAGTAAACCTTATACCCCAGGCTGGAAAGCATTTCTCCGCCCACCTTAAGGACGGACTCTTCGTCGTCCACCAGCAGTATGGAGCCGGTTCCGGGAATGGGATCACGGGCCGGAGGCGCCGCCGCCGGGGCTTCGGCGTCGGAGGCCGGCAGATACACCCGAAACGTGGTGCCGGATCCCAGTTCGGAAGTAGCGTTGACGTAGCCGCCGTGCCCCTTGACCACGCCGTAGACCGATGCCAGGCCCAGCCCGGTGCCTTTGCCGATTTCCTTGGTGGTGAAAAAGGGCTCGAAAATCCGGTCCATGATCTTGGGCGGGATGCCGGTTCCGGTGTCCGTAAGGCGCAAATGCACGTATTTGCCCGCCTTGACCGCTTTTTTCATACCCACAATATCCTGATGGGTCACGTTGCAGGTGGTCAGGGAAAGGCCTCCGCCCTCAGGCATGGCGTCCGAAGCATTGATGAACAGGTTCCACAAAACCTGCTCCATCTGCGCCTGATCCGCTCTCACGGGAAACAGGTCGGCCGCCAGATTCAGGGTGACGGAGACGTCCTTCCTGGTTCTGGCGAATGTTTCACAGGAATCCCGGACGATCCGGTTCAACTGGATGGGCTTCCATTCCAGCCGGCCTTTCCGGGCGAACCCCAACAATTGCCCGGTGAGCTTGGACCCGCTGGAAACTTGTTTCTCAATGCTTTTCAACCGCTCATAGCTGTCTTCATGGGGCGAGGATGTGAGCAGCATCAGGGAGACGTTGCCCTGGATCGCCATCAACAAATTGTTGAAGTCATGGGCGATCCCCCCGGCCAGGGTGCCGATGGCCTGCATTTTCTGCGCATGGACCATCTGGCTGGACAATTGGTTCCGCTCGGACTCCAGTCTTTTGCGGATATCCAGCTCCTCCTGATACAGATTCTTGTGCCGGTCCGACTCACGCACCTGGGCGTCGTACAGGTTCTGGAGCAGGGTGTTTTGCAAGGCGAAGCCCATCTCGCCCACCACCAGGCTCAACAATTGTTCATCTTCCTCATCAAAGGGCTGATTATCGGATTTCCCGGCCAGATTCAGCACTCCGGTGAAATACTTGCCTGCGAAAACCGGCATGCTGATGAACGACGGCGGGCCGTACTTGGGATTGTTGGGCTTTTCCACCCGGGGATCTTCCTCGATATCCCGAACCACCAGATTCTTTTTGGTTTTAAGAACCTGGCTAAGCACAGGCGAGGTTTCATCCACGGGAAAATCCGGCGGCGGCGGCGCGCCCGGCCCCTGATACCGGACAAGGACGAGATTTTTTGTGTGGGGATCGTAGGAAAAAACCGAGCCGATTTCCGCTCCGGAAAGGCGCATGGATTTTTCAAGCAGGAGATTCATGAGGCTTTCCATGCTGTCGCATTGATCCACGGAGTTCAGCAGTTCCTTCATGATGGAAAGGCCTTGAACCTTCCGGGACAACTCCGTGTTGGCCGATTCCATTTTTTTAAGCACTTCGTTAAAGGCGCCGGCGACTTCCCGCAACTCCCCCGCCGAATCCTGGTAGGCGAAGACCGTGGCCTGCCCCTCGGCGGCCTTTTTAACCATGGCGGAAAATTCGGAAACTCTGGCGAAGAATCGGCTTAAAATCATGAACCCGGCGAGAATCAGCAAAAGGCTGAACGCCATGACAAGCACCATCCAGGTGGTCACCTGGATGATTCCCTTGTATTGCAGATACAACATGCACAAAAACGGCACGCCAAAAACCAAACTTTGCACCAGCGAAAGCGTGTTTTGGACTTCATTCTTTATTGGAGAGCGCCGTTTATGAAGGGAAGAAGGCATAGAGCTTAATATCCTGCAATGTCTGGCAATGAGCCTGGCTCCCATACACAAGGAGGAGCCTTTGGCCGTTATGCGGGATGGACATCTTTATCCCGAAAAAAGCCGGGTGTATTGCGGGCGGATGAAAACCCATACAAGAACATTATTAATGCTTTGGTTAACCGGGCGTCTGTAGGCGCCGCAGGAAGCAACATATTCCGGCGGTCTTGGAAGACCCGCGTCCACAGGGGCGGCTTGGATTTCAGCGTAGCCCAAAAACCCATTCCTTGCAAGCAATTGTTTATTACATAAATGTTTGGACTTACTTCCGAAGCCCGCGGATAAACGCTGTCTACGGCCTTGAATCCCGAGTCGAAACCCGCCTTGGACCGGCGCAAAGCCGCACGGATTATTTACCACGGCGGCGCCAAAATCTCAACTTCTTGAACGCCAGCTAAAGATTGACACGGAAGGCGCCCTATAATAAATCCTATGCAAGCATTCCCCCCGCTTTCTACAACCTTTTGAGCACCTGACCCAGGAGGCGACATGAAAGACCCTTTGTTTGAGCCTATTACCATTAACGGCATGGACGTGAAAAACAGGATCTACCTTCCGGCCATGCACCTGAATATGACGACTGATTTCATCCCCCAGGACCGGATGATCGCCTTTTATGCGGAAAGGGCCAAAGGCGGCGCCGGCATGATCGCCGTGGGGTATTCCACGGTCAATGAACTGGCGGGAAACCCCGGCTGTCTGGGCGCCCACTCCGACGACTTCATCCCGGGCCTGAAAAGACTTTCCGGCGCCATCCGGGAAAACGGCGCCAGGGCCATCCTGCAGCTTAACCACGCAGGCAGGTACAATCACTCCATGCTCTTGGGCGGCAAACAGCCCGTGGCGCCCTCGGCCGTGCCCTCTCGCCTGACCAGGGAAACGCCCCGGGAAATGGAGTTCGGCGAGATTAAACAGACGGTCAAGGACTTTGCGTCGGCGGCGTTGCGCGGCGTGGAGGCCGGATACAACGGCGTGGAAATCCTGGCTGGCACCGGCTATTTGATCAGCGAGTTTCTTTCCAAAGTCACGAACCAGCGCTCCGACGAATACGGCGGCGCCTTTGAAAACCGCATGCGCTTCGGCCTGGAAGTGGCCCGGGCCGTCAAAGCCGCCGTGGGACCGGACTATCCCCTGATGTTCCGCATCAACGGCAACGAGTTCATGCCCGGAGGGCTGCGCCGCGACCAATTGATCCTTTTCGCCCGCCGCCTGGTGGAACAAGGCGTAGACGGGCTTTGCGTCAACGTGGGCTGGCACGAAGCCAGGGTGCCGCAAATCCTGGCCGAGGTGCCCAGAGGGGCCTTCGCCTACCTTTCCCGGGGCATCAAGGAATCCGTGGACGTGCCCGTGATCGCCAGCCACCGCATCAACGATCCGGAAACCGCCCGGAACATGCTTTCCGACAGCATGTGCGACATGGTCGCCATGGGCCGCGCCCTCATCGCCGATCCCTATCTGCCGGAGAAGGCCCGTACAGGAAAAGACGGAGATATCGTCCACTGCATCGCCTGCGCCCAGGGATGCTTCGACCACGTGGCGGCCCTGGCCCCAGTGGAATGCCTGTGCAACCCCCAGGCGGGCTACGAAGAATCCCGCTGCCTGCAGCCTGCGGCGGCGCCTAAAAAGATCTTGGTTGTCGGGGGAGGCCCGGCCGGACTTGCGGCGGCAACCGCAGCCGCGCGCCGGGGCCACCAGGTTTCCCTGTACGAACAATCCGGCGTGCTGGGCGGACAGCTTCTTTTGGCCGGCGCGCCTCCAGGACGGGAGGAATTCATCGAACTGGCTGCAGACCTCGCCCGGCAGGCCGAAATCCATGGGGTTAATACTTACCTGGAAACGCCCGTGGATCAGGCCTTGATCGAACAGGAAGCGCCCGATGAAGTCATCATAGCGTCCGGCGCGACGCCCATGCCCCTGCCCATCGAAGGCATTGAAGAGGCGGACGTGGTTCAGGCCTGGGACGTCCTGGCCGGCAAGGCCCGCACCGGCCGCCGGGTGGTCATTGTTGGCGGCGGCGCCGTGGGAATCGAAACCGCCCTCTTCCTGGCGGAAAAAGGAACCTTGTCGCCGGAAGTGCTCAAGTTCCTCCTGGTGCACAAGGCTGAACCCGTGGAAGACCTCTACGACCTGGCCACCAAGGGAACCAAGCAGGTCATTGTCCTGGAGATGGAGGACGCCGTGGGCAGAGACTTCGGCAAATCCACCCGGTGGGCCATGATGGAGGACGTGAAGACCGCGGGCATCCAGCTTCGCACCCAGACAAAAGCCCTGGCCGTCACGGAAAACGGGCTTAAGGTGCAAACTCCGGACGGAAAAAAGGACATCGCCGCCGACACCATCGTGCTGGCTGCCGGATCGCAACGCCATAACCCGCTCGGCGTCTGGCTGGAGGAAAAAGGCGTTCCCTTTAAGGTGGTGGGCGACGCCAAGGCCATCGGCCGGGCCATGGAAGCCATCCACCAGGGATTTTTGGCCGGAGCGGAGGTGTAACGTCAGGCTGCCATAATTAATTGAATTCAGTATCGATAATGAAAACCCCCTCGCCGAAAAGCGGCGAGGGGGTTTTTATTGGATCGTCTTGGTTGGGGCTTATTAAAGGAAGTTCACCGGCTGCTTGGGCTCCTTGCAGTTGTCTGCGAGCCACTTGGCGATCTCCTTGACCTTGCTGGCTTTCATGCTCCGGGCGTTCTCCGGGCATCCTTTGATGCAGGCGCAGCAGCGGATGCAAGAGTCAACGTCCACCATGACGTCGTTCTCGTAGTCAATGGCGTTGGTCGGGCACAGGTCCTCGCAAATTCCGCATTGGGTGCAGGCTTCGCTCACCTCGATAAAATCGGCGGATATTCCTCCCACCATCTCTTTGTAGGGATGGTTTCCCGGAACTTCCAGGGCGGGAATCCGGTCCGCGGAAGCCAGGGAGTCCAGCTTTTCCTTGATCTTGGCGCCAAAGGCCTGGGCGTGTTTCAGGTCGTCTTCGTCGGGGCGGGAAACGGCGATGGGCGTGTCTTCCGCCGAAAAGGAATGCTCTCCAATGTAGCCGGCGCCGGCGACAGCCTTGCAGCCTTGCTTTTCCAGGGTCTCCTTCAATTCCAGCAACGCGTCGTCAAACTCCCGGTTGCCGTATACGGCGATGCAAACGCAGGGGGAGTTATCCGCCTCTATGGATTGAAGCCACCCCATTAAAAGGCCCGGAACCCGGCCTGCGTAAACGGGCACGGCGGCCACCAGCAAATCGTTGGAGGCGACCTTCAAGGGCTGCTCCCTGGCGCCGGGCTGCGTGATGTCTATCTGCTCCACATTATTCAGGCCAATGCCCTGGGCGACCGCCTGGGCGACTGTTTTAGAGGTTCCTGTGGGGGAAAAGTATGCGACTTTCACTGATTGAATATCCATGGTCACTCCTCCTTGCTGGATAGTGGGGGTTATTCTTATGCTGTTATCAAATCGTGAAGGAAAGCGCCATGGCAAATTTTTCGGAACAGGCGATACGCGCCGGATGCGTGATTACGCACGCGCCCAAAAACAAGATTTAGGCTTGAAAATTGGCGCGTCATAGGATTTGCGCACTCGCCGCGTAAAAGCGGTCCGGCCCGCCGGCGCCCGGCCTCCATTTTGTTTGACCTTTGTATAAAATGAGGGTATTGAAGGGCGCTGTTTTTCATCAACCATATTCATTCCAAACATTGACTCGGAGCTATTCTTAGGCGGTATTCCCGTAGGCGCCGAGGCCGGGCCTTAGTCAGGCTTTTTGCCAGTACAATGATATATGGTTTCATTTTAGCACTTTGGGGATGATCAAGGAAGGTGGTTTTATGAAATTTGGAGTTTTAAAGATTGGCCAGCGGCCCCTCGCATCCTTGACGATGCTTTTCTTTTTGCTCTGGGCCGCGCCCTTATCCGCAGACAATTGGACCGGGATTGATGGAAGCATAGACAATGTCAATAATCTCATGGCTCAAGCAACGACCGCAGTGCAATCCGGAAGCTACGCCCAGGCCAAGGAGCAATTGGCGGCCACCGCCCGCAACCTGGAAAGAGCCTCAAGCTGGGCTTATTACATTTGGGACGAACGCAAGTCCGATCCGACATACACGCCCATAAGCCTGAATCCCCTTCCCGATGAGCTGAAAGTTTCCTACTACCAGGACAGGATGGATGACAGCAGGGCTCAATACAAGCAGTTACTGGGAAAAATTGACGAGGCCAGGATACAACTTGGGCTGAAAAAACTTCAGACTTTGTTTTCCATTCTCACCGGCATGGTCAACCTGAGCAAGGGTATTGTAGATACCGTCAAGGACAACCCTTTAATGGCGCCCAAGAACCTGATTGATCTTCAGGCCCAGGTGGAGGAGGACGCGGCCAACATCCAGGTGAATTTCACCAAGCTGGAGGCTTCCGGACAACTTCTGAACCGGTTGATCAGCCTGAAAAATAATGTTGTGACGCTTTTTCGCGAATTGCGCACCATACGCCAGGGAATCAATGTTCTGGTCCCGGAGGTGGAGCGCATCGAGGCGGCCATGCCCATGGCCCTGGACAGCATCCAGCGCGGCCTGTCCATGCCTCTCCCCCCCGCGCAGCAGGCGACCTTTGACGGCTCGCCGTACAGCGCCGAGCTTGCCGTGGTTGAAGACGGACTGGACGGAGCCGAGCTCCCCTGGGAAAGCGGCGAGACAATCATCAGCGAATTATACGCCGAGGCCCAGGCGGCTTATAATGCATTGACGCCCACGGCGGACGACACGCAGGCCTGGAACGATTTCAATGACTGGTATGACGCCTGGGAGGAAAGCCTGACAACTCCCAGGGAAAACAACATCCAGCAGTTGAACGCCCTGGGAGAGGAATGGCGGCAGGAGCTGATATCCATTCTGACGGACTACATGGCCATATCCTACGGATCGCCTGTGGCTCTGTCGGACTGCTCCAGCCATGACCCCATTCCCGAAAACTTGGAGTTGACCTGGACCGACCCCAGAGCATGGAAGACCGAATATCAAACGGCGCTGGGCGCTGCAACCGGTCCGGCCGTGGCGCCCTCGCAAACCGGCGCCCTGTCCGCGGACTGGCACGAGGTGGTCATTGATTATCCTTCGCGCCTTTCCAGCCTTGTGGCAACCTATTCAAAGGCTTCCCAGGCCGCCCGGGCCAGCATGAGCTACCGGGAATGGGAAGACCTGCTGTCCACTACGGACCCCCGCCAGCCCTACCAGGTGTTTGTGCTGCCGCGCCAGAGCCAGAACATCATGCTGGAAAACCTCAATGCCATCCGCAGCGAGGCCAACCGCTTTGCAGGCGCTGCCGCCTCCGCGCAGAGCGAGATCGAGTCCCTGGCCTGGAATTTGTCCGCGCTTCAAGGCAAGGCCGATGCATACCGGCAATTCATGGCGGATCATGCGGACACGGTTCCCACTGTGGAATTCGACGAAAAGTTCACGGTCTCGGATGCGGATGTGGCGGGATTGTCAGCCCGGGTGTACCTGGCCGAGGACGGCGTATCCATTCTGGAGACCGAAGCCATTATCCAATATTTTGAACGGGAAGTGGAGCAATTCGCCTTTGAAGCGGACGAAGCCGGCGATCAGGCCACGGAAATAGGCAATCAAGCGGACGCCCTCGCCTATTCCATCAACCGGATGCTTGCCTTTAACGACGCCATTGCGGGCAAGCAGGCGGCGGCGCAGGAGATGCTGGATTACAAATTCGGGGAGGATGACGTATTTTTGGGAGCGGGTTATTACGGATACCTTTTCGACTCTCTGGAAATCCTGGACAATTATATGTGGCAGCACGTGGACACCGTGTATTACCACTCCAGCCCGCCCGATGTTGAAACGCAAATCGCCCCCCATGTGGATTACATCCAATCCCTGGGCCAGACGGCATGGAGACGATTCGCCCAGTTGACGGAGGAAATCTGGTCCGTTACCGACAACCTGACCTTCGCCCATCACGAACTGCGCCCGCCGCTGTACAACGTGGGCAGCGGGTTCAATGCGGGCGAAAGTTTTGTGATTCTGCCGGAAAATCAAACCCTGGTGGATGAATTCACGTCCGTGCGTTTTTTGAAATACCATAGCCGTCCCTATTTGGAGCCATTCGGATACCTGACCCTCGACCAGATCCGCCAGGGCATACCAAACGCAGCGGATTGGGTTGCGGCCAAGCTCGCGGGCGGCTACGGAGAGCTTGTCATTCAACGCGTGTCCCCGGCCAGCTACACCATTCCCGTGGGCCGGACCATCACAACGCCCCTGGTGGTCCGGGTGACGGATTCGGACGGCGACCCTGTTGCAGGCGCGCCCATCTCCCAGGATTATGACGAAACCATCCTCCAGGGCGAGGCTGTCCGCAGCAGCGACGCTGAGGGGCTGGCCTCCTTTTACCCGGGGCCTTACAACCAGGCGGGAGCCCAGACCGTGACTTTTTCCGTGGCCGGCGAATACACCTTAACCGCGACCGTCTATGTGACGGAGGATACGGACGGAGACGGCTGCGGGGACGACTGGGAAACCTTTTACGGCCTGGACCCGACCCAGGATTTTGACGGCGCCGGGGACAACGACGGAGACGGACTTACCAACGCCCAGGAACAGGCCGTAGGAAGCAGCCCCCTGTCCGCGGATACGGACGAAGACGGTTTTACGGACCTGGAAGAAGTTGAGGCGGGGACGGACCCGGCCGATCCGGCGGATTACCCTCGGGACGCGCCTCCGGAATCGCTTTCCCCGCCGCCCATGCAGCTTGGGGTGGATTGGGAGAAAATGGCGGATGATCTCGGCGACGCCGCCGAGACCGATGACTGGTACTATTTCACCCACGCCATTTCCTTTCGCAACCGCATTGTAGCGCTGGCCAGATACGAAACCGAGGAAGTCTCCGGCGCCGTTAAGGCCGTGCACGAAGCCTGGACGTCCAAAAACGGCCTGCAATGGACGCGGGAAGCCAGCCAGCCTCTCTGGGCGCCCAGAACCGCCTTTTCCCTTGCAGTCCATAACGACCGTTTGTGGCTGCTCGGAGGATGGACCGAAGATCCTGAAAACCCCGGGTTGGTGACGGCCCGGCATGCGGACGTGTGGGTGTCGGACAACGGCCTGTACTGGTCCCGCGCAACGGATAATGCGCCTTTCGGCCAGCGCAGGAACGGCCGGCTTTTGTCCATGGGCGGCAAATTGTGGCTGGTGGGCGGATATGTTTATAACGAACAAACCGGAGTATACGAAGCCAAAAACGACGTGTGGTCCTCCTCTGACGGAATTTCCTGGACCCAGGCGACGGCCTCGGCGCCCTGGCCTTTAAGATACCCCACCGGCATGAGCGCCGCGGTTTTCGAGGACAAACTCTGGATTATGGGCGGCGACCACAATGATTCTCAATCCGGATGGACGACCTACCGGGACGTATGGAGCTCCCCCGACGGCGTTAACTGGACCCTGGAAACAGACGCCCCCGCGTGGGACTCCCGGTACGGCGCTGGGCTGGCGTCCCTGGACGGCCGTCTGTGGCTTTTGGGCGGAACCAGCCATGTTGATCCGTACAAATCCTTTGAGGCCTGGACTTCGGAGGACGGGATTACGTGGCAGTCCGTGGAAGCGCCCAGCAAAGTCAGGGGGCAATTTTTCACTCACGATCATTCCCTGTGGTCGCTCGTTCACACCAGCGGCGCCACATCCATCACCAAGCATACGCTTTGGCGCTCCAGAGGCCCGGGAATAAGCAGCAGCACTTCCGGAGCCCTGCAGACGAAATCCCCCTCTGCCTCTTTCGCCGCCGGCGCCGAGCACGCCCTGGCCATTGCGCCTGACGGAAGCCTGTGGGCTTGGGGAGCAAACAACGCGGGCCAGTTGGGAGACGGATCCACGGAGAACCGCGCAAAACCCGTCCGCATCGGCGAGGATTCCGATTGGCGGGTTGTCGCCGCCGGCAATTATTTCAGCATGGCGATCAAGTCAGATGGCTCCCTGTGGGCATGGGGGCAAAACTATTACGGACAGTTGGGCCTTGGAGACGCCGAAAACAGGCACGAACCCGCCCGGGTGGGCGTCAGTGAGGAATGGGCTTCCATAGGAGCAGGGCAGAATCACGTCCTGGCGGTCAAGACGGATGGAACCCTTTGGGCGTGGGGCCTGAACAACGGCGGGCAATTGGGCCTGGGGTCCAAGGAAAACCAATCGGCCCCGGTGCAGGTAGGGACGGACAACGACTGGCTGTGCGCCGCCGCAGGGTCCGTCCATGGAGCGGCCATAAAGATGGACGGCTCCGTCTGGACCTGGGGCAACAACTATTACGGCCAGTTGGGAACGACCACGTTTCAGGAGGCCCTGGCGCCCTCCCAAGGCACGGAGTACGAATGGAAAGCGCTCACTTACGGAAACCAGTTCATTGACGCCGGAAATACCACCAATGCGTCCTTGACCTCAGACGGCGCCCTGTACCTGTGGGGGGACAATTACAGCGGCCAAATCGGCGACGGAGAAACCTCCCTGAAAAGATGGTCTGCGACCCAGATCGCCCCCTACGACATCTGGCTGGCCGCGTCCTGCGGCAGCGCATCAACGGTCGCCATCGGCGGAGACAACTCCCTGTGGTCCTGGGGCTCCTTGTCCCACTTCCAGCCCTCCGGCATAGAATACGCCCCTGAAAACATTCCCGTGCCCGTGGGCGAGGCCAAGGACTGGATCGCCGTGGACGCCGGGGCGAATTTCTGCCTCGCCCAAAAATCCGACGGCTCCCTGTGGTCATGGGGAACCAATCAATACGGCCAACTGGGGACCGGAACCAAGACAGCCGAATACGAGCCGGCGCCGGTCCTTGCGCTGGGCCCCACGGAGTCGGACGCGGACGGAGACTGGATGGACGACAGCTGGGAAATCCTGTATTTCGGCGGAACGTCGCGGGACGGCGAGGGAGATTACGACAATGACGGGCTCAATGATTTTCTGGAATTCCGCATTGCCACGCGCCCGGACAGCCGGGACTCCGACGGCGACGGCATGCCCGACAAGTGGGAAAGGGATTCGGGATTCAACCCCGCTGTTGACGACGCCCTTTTGGACGCAGACAGGGACGGGCTGTCCAACCTCAAGGAATACCTGATGGTTGAATCCCGGATTTCCCTGGACGGTGGGATTGAGGCCATGGCGGTCTCGGGAGATTATCTCTATCTGATCGACGGCGTTGAGGGCGCTTTGAAAATTTTTAATACGGCGGCCCCTGAAAACCCGGTTCCCGCCCGATCTTACGACGGGGGTTTCCAGGGAATTTACGGCCTCTCCGTAAACGGAAATCTGGCCTGCATCGCCAACGGGGACGGAGTTTTCCATTTTATCGGCGTAAGCAACCCGAACACCCCTCAAGGCTTGGGAACCTACGCCAGCGGCGAGGGTTGGATTCAGGGATTTGACATAAGCGAGTCCGTTCTGGCCTTTGCCGACAGCCCCGGCAATCTGCAGGTGGTGGATATTTCCGATCCCGCCGCCCCGGAGTATAAGGGAACCTACGACAACGAGGGCGTGGGAGGCCTGGGAAACGTTATCGTCTCCGGCGGCCGAGTATACGCAACCCTGTGGGGCAGCGCCGTGCAAATCATCGACGTTTCCAATCCCGCAGCGCCCCAAAAAATCGGAGAGGTAGTTGTAGAACTCATCTGGCCCCCTTCCATGCACATATCCGGAAATTTGCTGTACCTGGGAGTGCGGGACGGAGCCGACGGCGTTCTCACAGCCTTTGATGTATCGACGCCGGCCGCGCCCCAAGTCGTGGGGGGCTTTCCGGGATTCGTCGAAGGGCTCGCCATGGAAGCCCAATTGGCTTCCGTCCTGGTAGACAACAGCGTCAACATTCTGGACTTAAGCGACCCCGCCGCCCCTGAATGGCTGGCCGACATCGACAACGTCTCGGACAGCCGCATCGGCGAGATTGAGATGTCCGGCGATCTTGTGTTTGCGCTATGCGGCTTTGGGACCGAGGCCAATGTCGCCGTCCTGGATATCTCGCAATTCACCAGAAGGAACGCAGCCGCCGCGCCCGGGGATATTAACCATAATAATTCCGTGAATTTGGCGGACGCGGTGATCGCCCTTCAGATAGCAAGCGGCAATGTGCCAGATGAGCCTGTGTTCGCAGACGCGGACGTGAATGACGATAACCGGATCGGAACAGCTGAGGCTTGCTTTGCATTGCAAAAAGCAGCAGGGCTTTAAAAAGGGGCGCCCCCTGGACGTAAACAGGCGGGCGCGCTCCGACTTTTAGTGAGGTCTTTGGTAAAAGCCCGCCATGAAATGACAAAAAAGGCGTTGGAAGCAATTCCAACGCCTTTTTTTACGCCCGACGCTTGCCGGGAGCTTAGCCAATAAAAAAAGGCTACGCCGGAGTTGACGTAACCTATTGATTTTAAAGTGGGCCGTGAAGGAATCGAACCTTCAACCTTCTGATTAAGAGTTAGGTCGGGCCATTTTCCCAGAAGAACCAACGGTAACATAAAGTAAGTAAATTTACTTTATTTACAAAATGTTAACAACTATCTATCTTTCGCTGATTTCACTTTGCTTACCCCTTATTACCGATGGCTTTTTGCCAATTTGGGCAAAATTTGGGCAAAAAATTAAGGGGTAAACATAGGTAAAAAGAATGCTCGTGCGCATCAAAAAAACGCAGCAGATGCGTTTTTTCCAATCAAGGCTGTCGGCAATCCCCGGCGGCCTTTTTTGTTCCCGAAAGGAGGTGATGCCTATGAACGTATAATTTTGGAGGAATGATCAATCGGCAAAACACTTATATTTGAGGTCGACGAACATGCGTCGGCCTTTTCTTTTTTCAAAGGAGGTTTTTATGCAAATCAAAACCCATGAAATCGTCGCCCGTCCTAAGGATGACGCCTTAACCCTCAACACGCAGCCACTCAAAGAGGCCGAGATATCCCTGGAAGAAGTTAAGCCCACTATCAAGGTGGAATATCATTTCGAAGAAGATAACGCCTTGGTACAGGCTATCATAGACCCGAATCTCAACATCCGAGTTCTTTCCAATCACAAATGGCTCGGCATGCTGTTCTTTTCCAGGGTCTTTCTCGGCAGAGAGGGCTATGGGCGCTCTTTGTTCGAAAGCATCAAAGAACGCATTGTCCGGGACAAAGACTTCGAGAGTTTGGTAAGGCGGACAGTCAACCCCATGCCAACCGTTGACGAGGATGAGCAGGCTCACGAACTGAAGGAATACGACCTCTTGTCACAATATGTCCCGACGCGGAAATACCCAGAATCCATCTCCGTGTACCAGATTTCGACAAATACATATCGTCGCGGAGTAGAGGTGCCTCCAAATAGTTTCGATGGCGCCAACGTGGAATTCATCGATGGTATGATAAGTATTTTCTGGGTTTTCAGGCCAGAACAGGATTATATCGTTCAACTTCAGATTTGGAAGAACCGGAATATCCTTGTTTATTCCAATGATGAGATCGCTGGGCGCAACTTTTTCATAAGATTCCTTGCCTTTCAGGGCTTTCCTATACATAGAAGCCACTTGGATATCGTGGATGGTTGGGTCGAGGATGATACGATAGCGACGGACTTTGAAAATCACATTGACGCCTATAAGGAGGCACACGATGAATGAATCATACGTTCCTGAAGCCTACCGCATCACCGGCAAGTTGCATGATCGCCGGACGAAAATATGCCTTGATGGCTCCCGATGGATGGAGATCAGCAAGAATCCCGACTGTACATACATCAATTTATTATACGGCGGGCCTTCTCCGCTACCGCCCGTTGACCTCCGGATTCATAGGAACGGGGATATGGAGGCCATTAGTTCCGACTCAGAACTTCTGACCAAAACTCTCCCTGGTCTCTTCCAACATGAAGGTGATGCCGTCGCGCCAACCTGGGGAGCCGTGGTCCTATTTGATGCTCAGGAAGTAAAGGAGGAGACGCTTATGACCTAACGACAAAATAATAAAAACTGATGCAATCGGACGGCTGTCAGGAAATCCTGGCGGCCTTTTTTTGTCCCTGACCTTGGGGCTGTGAGCATTGGGCTTGCAGCCCTTTTTTTAATCCTAATCGCCGAGTTCATACGAACTCAGAAAGGTAAAACAAGATGAAAGAAAAAACTATCGCCTTCAACCATCAACCAGGAACAGAAGTGACTACAGCGGCTTCTCAATTGGCGGACGCCTTGGCCAGGTCCATGATGGAGCACCCTGACGTCAAAAGCCTGAATCTGGATGACGATCTGCCTCTTCACATTAAAGACATCCATTGGGATGCCTCAGGAGATCGGGGCGCCCTGCTAGCCTTCGAAGCCAACTGCACGGTCAAAGGCCAAACCAAAACCAAGGAACTGATGGTGATGCTGGAAGTCTTTGTCACCACACGGGAGGAAAAAGACAATGAAAATTGAAATTCCCAAAACGGAGAAGGTGTATCTGCCAAGCGGTACCTACGAGGCTGAGCTGAAAAATGTGGCTGGAAAAGAAGTGGGCGAGGACAAGCAATTTGCCTACTATTTCCAGTGGAGGGTTCGTGAAGGTAAGTATGCTGGCGAGGATTTTGTCACATCCTTTTGGCGAGACAACCAAGAGTCCATGATGGCTATGAAAAAAGCGATTCAAGCTATGGGCTTGGCCCCAAACGACAAATACGACTCAAATCAATTGATCGGGCGTGAGTGCCTGGTGACTATTGAACAGACTGTTGAGCCGTTTCACAGAGCTGTTCGTTATGAAGCGATTCAGCATCCTGAAAACTGCGACGAATTGCCATAGCATCCCAACGTGATGCACGGACCTCAACAAACTAACGAAGCCAAGGGGCTGTCGGGAAACCGGCGGCCCTTTTATTTTCAAGAAAGGACAAAAAAACATGAAAGCAACAGACATCGAAACGATGGAGAACCGCTACCGGTATTTCTCCATCAAGGCGCGCCCTCGCGGTGGGACCTGGAATTTCAAACCGGAGTTGCTTGATTCCCTGGAAACAACAGAAGAGGCCGTCCGTTTCAAGTTCAAGCATAAAAAACAACTATGGGTCGTGGAAGGCGAGATCGACCAGGAGGGACTGTTAACCATTATCTCCAACTGCGACTGGTTCGCCATCTGTTCCTTTGTAGACGCTTTTTTACGGGAGAACGGCGAAATCACCAAGGATCGGCTTAAGGAAGTGGAAGCCGGCTGGAAAAGCGACTTTGATAGCATCGACAATATGGAGGAAGCAACATGACTGAAAACTATGTCAATGCAGAAATCGAAGAGGAAATCACCCAGGACGTACCTGATCCGCATGAAAAGCTCCAAAAAGACCTTGAGGGGCTTATTGCCCAACAGAAAAAGGTCAACTTGGATGAAGGTAAGCGTCCAGTGAAGTACCCGGTTGGGTAAAAATCAATTGTTGGAAAGGTTAAAATCCGGGGATGGCAGGAGAGCTTGGTAGTCTTTCCGGGAGGTCGCCAGGGGGAGTCTTTCAAATAAAACTTTCAGATAGGCAAAGGGCTCCAGGCCGTTGGCCTTGGCCGTCTCGATCAGGCTGAAGAACAACGCGCTGGCTTCCGCGCCCCGGGGCGATCCCGCAAAAAGCCAATTCTTCCGGCCCACCACAAAAGGCCGAATCGCGTTTTCCGCCGCATTGTTGTCCGGCTTCAGATATCCCTGTTCCAGATAGACGCCCAGATATTTCCACTGGTTCAACGCATATTGG
>NZ_AUCT01000042.1 GCF_000429905.1 Desulfatibacillum aliphaticivorans DSM 15576
AACTTCCCAGGTGATCCTTGGAAAAATACTGAATCCCCTCCCCGTCCGTGATCTTGGCGATGCGCCGGTCCGCGCCGAAGATGTACTTGGTCGCCGCGCCGTCCTTGACTTCATACAGGCTGCCTGCGTAGAAGGTCGTGCTTTCGCCGACCACTTCCTTGCGCACCCGGGCGCCGTTTCCGTCATAATAGAAATTGGTGGTCACATCCGGCTGGCCGGACACGGATTTCACCACCTGGGTTGGCATGTTGTCCACGTTATAGTCAATGGCCAGGGTGGCGCTGATGCTGCCGGCCCCTTCCAACTTGGGGCAGGCCGTGATGTTGCCGTTGGCGTCGTAGGAGTAGTTATATACGGTTCCGCCCGCCGTCACCGCATCCAGCTTGTGGGTGACGCTGTTGTAGGCGTAGGTCATGGACGCTCCGTCCTGAGACTTGGTCAGGATGTTGCCTATGGAGTCGTAGGTCCAGGCCATGGAGCCCGTGGTGGAGGCCTCGCTCGTCAGCCGGTGCAGATCGTCGTAGGCGTAGGTGTATGCGTGGCTCCGCATGTTGTCGGTTATGGAGGCGATATTGCCGCCGTCCGTATAGGTGTAGGCGTAGTTCTGGTAATCGGTCGCGCCATGGGAGGTCTGGATGGCCATGAGCCGCGTGGAATCCGGGTCGTAGGTATGCTCCGTGGTCACGCCGTTGGCGTAGTCCACCATCTTTTGTTTTTGGGTAGCCCTGGCAGAGCCCTATCCTGCCAGGGTCGCATAGCGACATGTTGTTCACCCGAAGAGATCGTAGATAGCCTGCAACTTGTCGTAACCGCCGCGTTTCCCATGCCTAAAATCAAATGAATGTTCACCTGTTTCAACGTCATTTCGGCCCTGCTTTATCCCTTATCAAAACCAAAATTATCTAAAATAATATATGATTTCAAAAGGATATAGAGTTAGTTACTTATTAAGGGACGTCCCCCAGAAACAATTTATCTAAAAATAACCCATGATTTCAAAAAGATATAAAGTTAGTGACTTAGTAAGGGACGTCCCCCAGAATTCTTATAAAATGAGCCGGGAGCAGTATTTGGAGTACCTGGAAAGATCGTCCGCCATGGCCCGCAGCAAGATTGCGGCGCTCATGGCCACAAGCAGATGGCGGAGGATGACCGATGAGGCAAAGGGCGCGGCGGTGGAGAAGATTGTCCGGTCTGCCAGGAGCAGAGTTAGGGGGAGGATGAAAAGGGTGGTGCATAGAAAAGCCAGGGCTGCTTGAGAAGAAACCCAGGCCAAAAGCAGTCACAAATCACCCATTATTTCAAAATGATATAGAGTTACTGATTTACTGAGGGACGTCCCGTAGAATCCAAATCACCCATTATTTCAAAATGATATAGAGTTAGTGAATTAGCTAGGGACGTCCCCGAGATTCTATAGAGTTAGTGAATTAGCTAGGGACGTCCCCGAGATTCATAGGGACGTCCCCGAGATTCTTTAAAAGTTAAAATTACCGTTGACAGGAGGCATTATAGGATGTCCCCAACTTCACCAACTTCAATTGTCGTTTTCCTCCGTTGGCAAGTTATCTATCCATACGTATTTGACTCTATGAGTGCCATAAGCTCCGTCAACATGATAACATTTGGAGCTGTCATTGGTATCCACGACCAATACACTGAAAATGTTTTTACTACGGTGGATAATACCTGAACTGGGCCTCATGCACATTAGGAACCTACCGTCGGGAGAAAACATAATGGGAAACCCTGGCAAATTGGAAAGACCAAATGGTTTGGTTGCTTTTGTTTCTAAATCCACACAGATATTTTCATTCATACCCCTGCACAAAATATAGTTACCAGAGGAATTCAACATAGGCCAACTTCCATCTACAATGTATTCTGATTCCCAAGTATTGATATCAAGTTTGAATACCCCCTTGACAAACCGAGGAGCCCCAAATATTGTTTTTATTCCCGGTTCGTCATCTAATACGAACCTTAAAGAACCTTCTCCTTTAGAACCCTGGTCTTCATCATAAAGGGAGGTGTCTTTAAAAGCGCTGTACACAATCGCCTTGGAATCAGGAAGCCAGCATAAACCAGCATCAGAGGCCAATAGGCTATCCGGCGAGATTATTCTGCCGGATGCAATATCTAAAACTACTAACCGACACCGAACTCCCAAGTCAAACCTTTCATTTTTCTCATCCACATAATGAATTTTGTTAACTCCCAATAGGCAGGCAATTTTGGTTTTATCAGGAGAGATTTCAAGGTCCAAAACATTTGAAGCGATTGGTCCGATCTGCATCTTCCGGCAATGTCCTTCTCCTGCAAATGGCACCATGTATATCAGATTATCCTTCGTTTCAGCCCAAACCATAAAATCATCAAGTAGGTCCCACGCTCTTGGGAATGTATAAAAAAAGCGCAACTCGTCCTGAAGGCAAGGGCCGTACTCACTCCAATTATCAAGGCTGGCGTTATAAACCATAAAGGGGTACTTGTATTCTGAATCATCTACTCTAACAATTTTCCCGGGAAGTAAACTGGCTTTAGAAACTGCAGCAACTGTATTTTCATCCACATTATGCAGGATGCCATCTCCCTGTTGGGAAAGAGCATATCCCCCGAAAAATATAAAAAAAATGCTGAACGAGAAAATTGACCGTCTAACAAACAGCTCTAAATATTTGGACATAGTTGGCCTCCCTCTTATCATTTTACAAAACAATGCTGTTTCTAAGGCAATCCGCCACTATAATCATTGCCTTCATCCTCTCCTCCAAATTCCTGTGCCCCCCAGTTGTCATCTTCGCTGAGTTGCCTATCAAAAGTGTCTGGATTAGGGATGCCCCCATCATTTTCTCGGCCGCTTGGTGTTTCTATTCCGTCGACATCTAATGCACTAGTAGTTGCCGTAACACAATTCTCCCCTTCATCTGCATTTAAATCATAGCTTAAATCATCTTCTTCCACTCGTCTGTTCTTTTCCAACATGTTTTTATATACTTCCTTTGCAACTTCATTGGGTACTTCCATTGTATAGTGTTTCCCATATTCATCATTTCTATTCAATAATTCAGTATCGTCGCGATACGCTGCATCCACTGGTTGTCCTGTTAATACTGAGAATGTGGTTGCTTCCTCCGATGGATACAACCCTCTCGTATAAACGGTACCGTCATCAAGAGATACAGTCAATGCAACATGCCCTGCACGATGCCCAAAACTTATCATCCCCTCCTTTCCTGGCGTTGGGTCATGAACAGATATTGTGACTGAGGCATGCCCCGTCGGATCGACATAAATCAACGGATTATTGCTGCAATAAGCGTAGGGATTGAGCTGTTGGGGATCGTAGACATTAGGTATCAAAGAATCCGGGCTGATGAACCGGCCAATGGCGGGATCATAATGCCTGGCGTCGTAATTGTAAAGGCCCGTGGACTCGTCCAGTTCCTGGTCCGTGTATTTGTAGGGCGTGGGCGTTGCCACGGAACCGGTGTAAAAGCGGTCCTCGCCGAAGGGCCGGTAATCGGCCTGTTCCACCACGGCGCCGGAGTCGTCCGTCACCACGGTGGAACTTCCCAGGTGATCCTTGGAAAAATACTGAATCCCCTCCCCGTCCGTGATCTTGGCGATGCGCCGGTCCGCGCCGAAGATGTACTTGGTCGCCACTCCATTTTTGACTTCATACAGGCTGCCCGCGTAAAAGGTCGTGCTTTCGCCCACTACTTCCTTGCGCACCCGTGCGCCGTTTCCGTCGTAATAGAAGTTTGTGGTCACGTCCGGCTGGCCGGACACGGATTTCACCACCTGGGTTGGCATGTTGTCCACGTTATAGTCAATGGCCAGGGTGGCGCTGATGCTGCCGGCCCCTTCTAACTTGGGGCACGCCGTGATGTTGCCGTTGGCGTCGTAGGAGTAGTTATATACGGTTCCGCCGGCCGTGACCGCATCCAGCTTATGGGTGACGCTGTTGTACGAGTAGGTCATGGACGATCCGTCCTGGGACTTGGACAGGATGTTGCCTATGGAGTCGTAGGTCCAGGCCATGGAGCCCGACGTGGAGGCCTCGCTCGTCAGCCGGCGCCTTTTTTGGGTAGCCCTGGCAGAGTCCCTGCTTTACGCCGCCGGGATCGCGGAGCGGCATTTTGTTCAAGCAAAGAGATTGTGGATAGCCTGCAACTTGTCCGAGTGGGCAATGCTTGGATAGCCTTCAAACCAACGGCATTTCCACCCGCCTCACCGCCGTTTTTGCTAAAATATGGCCCCTATGTAATGAAAAATAATATATGATTTCAAAAAGATATACAGTTAGTCACTTATTAAGGGACGTCCCCACGAATTCATTAAGGGACGTCCCCACGAATTCACAGCAAGGTGTGGGACGCCGGATACTGATAACGATGAGGCCAAGGGAGCGCCATTAGGAGGGAAACCCGCCATACCAACCGCAAGGCATTGCCTGCAAATGCCTCAGGACTGGTGCGGCCGAAAAAGTGGCAAATTGATATCTGCTTGATTTTATGGGAATTACAAAAAATCAAAATCACCCTTGACAGGAGACATTATAGGATGTCCCCAAGAAACTTCACCTGTTTCACCGTTACTTTTGCCTTAATTGCCCCTCACCCAAACCAAAATTATCCAAAATAATTTATGATTTCAAGAGGATATTGAGTTTCTTAGTTTCTTAAACACGTCCCCCAAAGTCACTCATTTTTCCCTTGACTTTACTTATCATGGATGTCCCGCAGAATTTAAAAGTCACTAAAAGTCATTTTCGACGCATTTGTCCAATTCTACCCCACTCAATATCAATTTTGTACAACTCCAAAAAGGAAAAAAAATCATCTTGAAATGCAGGGCATCCATAAACTCTTCCATCCTTTAGAACAAAATGTACAGCAATATTTACTAGCATTGAACGCAAGTCACTAAGTGGAAACTTTATTGGTTGATTTTTAAAAAATAACCAAATAGTTATCTCTCTTTTTTTCATATCAAATATCATCTTATAAGGCATCCTAAAGAAAAATAATCTTACAATAATATATAAAAAGCAAAAAACTGGGGCTATAAAAGTGAGGACTGTTTCTGGGTACAGGGATGAGATTGTTGGGCAATGGGTCCACCTATCATATGCTTCAATAGATAGTAATAGCAGGAGCAGAACGATTATGATATATAGAATATTATTGAAAAACTTTGATATCAATCCCATATCATATGAGTATATCATCCCATCAATATTACTTACCATGCTCATTTCCACTCCATGCCTGACAACAAGTTCATCGCTTGAAGACAATCCTCTACTGTTATAGTTGATTGTCAGTACTACCCTCAGAATTCTGAAATGATTCGGAATTCATACTATCCTCTTCCCCAGAACGGGCATCTGAATGGGAGTTAGATTCTTGATCGGTATCTAAAGAAGAGCCTCCTGTAGGAGCATTGGAACCTGTTGAGGTATCATCGGAAAGAGGTCCATACTCTTGTTCATTATTCTTTTTCTTATTGTTCCTGTAACCTCCAATGAGGTTCTGCAAAAGTCCTTCGAGAGATTCCAATGTAAATGTGACTGTCAAACCAGTGAGATTTTCAAGTCCTTTTTCTTTTCCAACTCTACTTACAACTGCTTTCACGGCCGTTTGTGCAACCTTTGCATTAGTAACGCCAAGGGTTGTATCCACTATCTCAGAGACAGGATTGCAGGCTTGGTTCCTTGCTTTAGCTAATGCCTTTTCTTTTGATAAACCTTCCTCCACTCTTGCATCATGATAAGTACTTGCAGCTCTGTTAGCCATTCCACCAGCAAGTGCGCCAGCGGCGGCCCCTAAAGTTGTCGCAACCTTATCACTTGCACCCAAAAGGCCGACTGAACCAAATATGCCGCCTACTACACCACCAACAAGTGCCCCAGTTACCGCTCCAACTATACTTCCCATGGGAGAAGTATTAGAGGAAAATCCTGCAACAGCCCCAGATACTGCTCCTATTGCCGCCCCTGCAACAGCCCCTGCCCAATGCCCAGTCGGATCAATATAAATCAACGGATTATTCCGGCAGTAGGCGTAGGGGTTGAGCTGTTGGGGATCGTAGACATTGGGTATCAAAGAATCCGGGCTGATAAACCGGCCGATGGCGGGATCATAATGCCTGGCGTCGTAATTGTAAAGGCCCGTGGACGCGTCAAGCTCCTGGTCCGTGTATTTGTAGGGCGTGGGCGTTGCCACGGAACCGGTGTAAAAGCGGTCCTCGCCGAAGGGCCGGTAATCGGCCTGCTCCACCACGGCGCCGGAGTCGTCCGTCACCACGGTGGAGCTTCCCAGATGATCCTTGGAAAAATACTGGATGCCCTCCCCGTCCGTGATCTTGGCGATGCGCCGGTCCGCTCCGAAGATGTACTTTGTCGCCACTCCATTTTCGACTTCATACAGGCTATGCCATAAATCGGGTCATGCTCCCGATTCCGTCCTCAGCACGGCCGAAGGACACCGTCATCCCGTGGAGGAAAACGGCGGAACAATGACAGGCATAATAGCGAAAATACAAACGGCCCGAGGAAAATTCCCCAGGCCGTTTTTTTGTTATCATGCGGTAAGGCGGGACGCCCTAATGCTTCCGGGTAATCAGGCCGCCTCCACCAGGTTTTTTTTCCTCATGCTTTGCATGAAGACGGGGATGGCGTAAATCGCCAGGCCGAGCAGGAAGAAGTAATACTTGTATTCCTCCCCAACCCCGAATCGATGCGCGACTCCTCCCGGATGGAAAAGAGTAAACGAGGCCGCCAGGAAGAAGGGGATATCGTACCATTTGTTTTTTATCAGGCACCAGTTCTGGGCGAAGCACTCAAAGGCCGACATGGCGACCAGGGCCATGACGAAAATCATGATGGCCTGGGGCCAGCTTGTGATCTCCCAAAGAAGCAGATCCGGGTTGAACACGAACAAGAAGGCGATGACCGATGTTCGGATGTCGTACTTGAATCCCTGGATGCCTGTGGGGATGGGATCTGAGTCGGCGATGGCCGAGGCGGCGTAGGCCGCCAGCCCCACCGGAGGCGTGTCGTCCGCCAGAATCCCAAAGTAAAAGCAGAACAGATGGGCTGCGATCAGGGGCAGCACAAAGCCGAAGTTTCCGCCTACCTGCACAATGATGGGCGCGGTCAGGGAAGCCATGACGATGTAGGTCGCCGTGGTGGGCAATCCCATGCCCAGAAGCAGGCTGGCGATGGCCGTAATCAAAAGCAACAGGTAAATGTTGCCCTGGCTGAGCGTCTCCACGATCTGGGCGACCATGCCGCCTATGCCCATGTTCACCACGCCCACGATAATGCCGGCTGCTGCGCAGGCCAGGGCCACGGGCATCATGTTCTTGGATCCCTGGATCATGCCCATGCCGATGATTCGTATGGAGTCCATAAATCCCTGGCCGATTCCGGTTCCCGCTTTGAACGACCTCCTTAGCTCCTGATAGAAAATAACGACGAAAAGAATCAGGATGGCCCTGAACGCCGCCATTTCCGGCGAATGACGCAGGATGATCAATTCGTAAAGCAGGACGCCCAGGGGCAGAAGGTAGTGCAGCCCCCCCTTGAGGGTCTGGAAAAATACGGGGACCTCATGCTTGGCGAGTCCGCTGATTCCCAGCTTGGAGGCTTCCAGGTGCGTGATGCAAAACAAGCCGAAATACGAGGCGAAGGCCGGAATGGCCGCGGCCTTGACCACCTCGATGTACGGCACGTTTACATATTCCGCGATGATGAACGCCGCAGCGCCCATGATGGGCGGCATCAACTGGCCGTCCGTACTGGAGGCCACCTCCACGGCGGCGGCTTTTTTGGCGGGATAGCCGACCTTTTTCATCAAAGGAATGGTGAAGGGCCCGGTGGTCACAATGTTTGCAATGGAGGACCCGGAAACCAGGCCGGTCGCTCCCGACGCCACGACAGCCGCCTTGGCCGGCCCGCCCTTGTATTTTCCCAAAAAGGACAAGGCCAGGTCGGTAAAAAATTGTCCGGCGCCGGCTTTATCCAGCAAGGCGCCCAAAAGGACGAAGAGATAGACGATGGAAGCGGACACTCCCAACGGGATGCCGTAAATGCCTTCCGTGCTCAGGCTGATGTTGCTGCAATATTTACGGAGGGAAACCCCTTTAAAGGCCAGGAAGTCCGGCATGTAAGGCCCCAAAAAGGCGTACACGGTAAAAACAATAGCAATGATGGATAATGCGGGGCCTATCACCCTGCGGGCCGCTTCCAGAAGCACCACCACCAGAACGACGCCGAACGCAATATCCCGGGTAATGGGCATGCCCGCCCGATAAGCCAGTCCGTCGTAATCAATCACAATATACAGGGAAGCGATGACGGCTATGACAGCCAGGGCGTAATCCATTAAAGGAATGCGGTCCGTGACGAAAAAATACTCCATTCCTTTGCGCGCTTTGCGCATGAGCGGAGTTAACAGGAAAAGCAGGGCTATGGCGAAGGCCAGGTGGAAGGCGCGGGTTTTGGTGCCGTCCAAAATAAAGGCGCCCCCTGCCAGAGCCATTTGGAAAACGGCCCAGCCGGTGGCGATGATCCCCACCAAATATTTTTCAAAAGGACGGAGGGATCGGACGTCTCCGCTCTCCGCCTTCAATAATTCTTGTGCGTATGTCAGATTTTGCTGCTCACTCATGGAATCCCTTTGGCAGAGAGCGCGAGCGCTTAAGCATATGGCATGACGCAACGGGCCGGGCTTCAAACCGGCCTGGGGGCCCTTTCAGCAGTAGATTGAATGGGTTGCGATTCAGCGCTATCCGGTGCGCGCCAAAGCAGCCGTTGCTATCTCACACTCCCTGTGAAAAAAGGCGGCGGGACGTTGTGATGCGATAAACGTCCGGCCGCCTTTGGGTGTTTCAGTTATTTGATGAGTTCGGGCTTGATGTATTTCACCAGACCGGCTTCTTTGTAGTACTTGAGGGCGCCGGGGTGAATGGGAGCGGAAAGGCCCTGAAGCATTTCCTCGGCGTTCAACACAGCATAAGCCGGGTGCAGTTTTTTGAAGGCTTCCAGGTTATCGAAAACTTCCTTGGTGACGGCGTACACCACGTCGTCGCTGACATTGGCGGAACTCACCAGAGTGGCCTTGACTCCGATGCTGGGAACGTCTGCATCATTCACGGCGTTGGGGTAGTTTTCCACCTTGATGAAGCTCTTGGCGTAGTAAGGATACTTTGCAATAACAGCGTCCAGGCCGGCGCCCGCGATAGGCACGATGGAAACCTTAATGCGGCCGGAGGTGGCTTCCTTGATGTTTCCGTTGGGATGACCCACGGTGTACACAAAGGCGTCGATTTTTTCGTCCTGGAGCAGGCTGGGGGCTTCCACGGCCTTGGCGTATTCGGCCACAATATCGTCTTCCGTCATGCCGTAGGCTTCCAGCACGTCCTTGGAGTTCTGCAACTGGCCGGATCCGGGGTTGCCGATATTCACTCTTTTGCCCTTGAGATCGCCGAAGTCTTTGGCCTTGAGGTCCGCGCGGGCCACACAGGTCATCAACTCAGGATGGATGGAGAATACGGCGCGCAGGTCTTTCTGGGGACCGGCTTGTTCCCATTCAGCCATGCCTTTGACAGCCTGGAACTGCCTGTCTGACTGGGCGATGCCGAATTCCAGGTCGCCTGACAAAACCGCATTGATGTTGTAAACGGAGCCGCCGGTGGATTCCACGGTCGCTTTGATGTCATACACGCTGGACTTTTGGTTGACCATTCTGCTGATAGCGCCGCCCGTGGGATAGTAGACGCCCGTGACGCCGCCCGTACCGATGGTCACAAAAGTCTTGGCGAACGCGGGTCCAAACCCGGTGATGCAAAACAGTACGGCAATGAACAGAATTAGCGCTTTTTTCATAATTTCCTCCTTCGATTGTGTTTACGACGCCAAACGCAAAGATCTACTATGCCTGTTTCAGGCTGAATCCAAACGCCTGACGCCAGATTTTGATCAACTAGTGGAGAACGGGTTTCTTGTCCGCTCCTGGGGTTAACCCCGGAACAGGCAAGTCCGGATTTTGCTTGAGGTGTATTCCGGTGTCCAATACTTAAATCACGTATAACATAAATTTCACGTTCTTGAAAAGAAATTAGGAATCTTTCTCCAAAACACAAGTCCATTCTAGGGAAAACACATTGCCCTCCCTGCTACGGCCGGTTTCAACTTAAAGTAAATATTCCTCGCCCGAAAAACTTACAAAAAATCGGCCGTTGATTTTACCGTTGGGCTCCAGTTCCGGGCTTGAAAGCCCTTGGCGCCTATGCTAATGTTTTTTCCGTTGTTAAGACGCCTTTTGCCCTAACAAAGCATTTTCGCCGTTTTTTTGAATGCGGACCAGGAGTCCGGCAACTCGCCCTTTCTCGGATTTCTTATAAACTATGGATACGAAATCCTTAGAATTTTCGCCCCTGCGTCAATACAACTCCGACGGCGCAGGCTCGGCCCTCCTCCCCTGGCGCACGGCCTTGCCAATGAAAATCACTTTATCCATGCCGTCTGGTCAACCTCATTCGAGAGCCGAAAGGACATAACATGCGGACTCTCAAACTAACGATCAGATGGAAGTACTTCACCACGCTTTTGGCCCTGTGTCTTTTCCCCCTTCTCGTCATCACCCTGGCAAGCCATGCAGGCATAACGCAAATTGTGGATATTATATCCCTGGACACGCGATCCGCTTTTAAGGAGCTCTCGCAAAGGACGCTGCTTCAGACAGCCCAGACCCAGGCCCTGATATTTCAGCGAACCCGGCAAGCCATTGAACTCGGCCTTTTGGAGCTTAGCAAAGAAGCTCAGTTGGCTGAGTTGGAACAGGGCGGCTTCCCGGCGGACATGTTTCAGCCCATGGCCGCGTTATTGGCAAACTTTCCCCATTCCGCAAAAAAGGTGGTTCTGATCAGCGAATCCGGCCAATCCATGTCCCTGGAAGCCGGCTCCGTGACCACGGAATCCTTGGACGCGGCGGCCGTGGGCTGGTTTCAGGAGGCCATGAAGAATCGGCGGGAATCCGGAAGCGTGTCCTGGATGGAACATGACGTCTATTCCGACAGAAACTCCTCAAAATATACAGCTTTGGCCGTTTTCGAGGGGACTCATGGATTCAAACGGATTGCCGCTTTGGAAATCGACGCCCTGGACAAGCTCAATCAGGGAGTCACCCCCGCCCCCTGGAGGGAGACAACTCTTTCCTTTTTGGTGGAGTTCGGAACCAGCGCCAGCAAAGGAAACCCGGTCCTGAAAATCCTGGCGCAAAAATCGCCGGGGTCGGATAGTTGGTCCGGGCCGAGGCACGGGCGATGGTTGGCTTCTCCGGATGCAAAGCGCATGAAAAGCGTCCTGGACTCCATTTCCCGGGGCGGATCCGGCGCCGGCGAGCTTCCGTATATGGGTCAGGACTACGTGTGGGCCTGGGCCCCAACCCAGAAAGGGCCGTGCTTCGTCATCATGGCGCCTCTCTCTGTGGTGGAGGCCAGGTCGCAGCAAGTGGAGGAAACGCTGCACGGCTACACCCGCTCCACACTGATACTTTCGGGCATGGCGGCGCTTGCCACCTTATTATTGGTCACCCTGGCCGCCTTTGTAGGCGCCCGCCGTTTTTCGCGCCCCTTACTGGAAGTCATCCGAGGAGTGACCAAAGTCTCCAGGGGCGACTTCTCCGTCAGGGTTGACCTGAAAACAGGCGACGAGTGGGACTCCCTTATCCAGGGGTTCAACAGGATGGTTCCCATGTTGGAGGAAACCATGGCCTGGCGCAAGCGCCTGGAACTGGCCCGGGAAGTGCAGCAGAGCCTGCTGCCCAAGCGGCCGCCCAAGGTGAACGGCCTGGACATTGCAGCCAGAAGCGTTTCAGCGCAGCAGGTGGGCGGGGATTATTTCGATTTTCTGAAGGCCAATGAAGAACAGCGTTTGACTGTAGCCGTCGGAGACATCACCGGGCATGGCGTGGGCGCAGCGCTGCTTATGACCACGGCCCGAGCCCTGGTGCGCAGGCGATCCAGGCGTGACGGGGATCTGGCGCAAATCGTGTCGGACATCAATAAGCAGCTGGCGCCTGACGTGGCCGACTCGGGCAAGTTCATGACCCTGTTCCTGGCGGAAGTGGATATCAGCAAAATGGTGGTCCGTTACGCCAACGCCGGGCATGATCCGGCCATGGTCTACGATCCCACGAACAAGGTTTTCGAAACTCTGGAAGGCGGCGGCCTGATTCTTGGGCCTTTTGAAAGCTCGGTTTACGAGCAATACGAGACCGGCATCAGCCCCGGGCACATCATCATCCTGGGTACGGACGGCATCTGGGAAACCTCGAATTTTGAGGGAAAATACTACGGCAAAAAGAACCTGCAAAAGGTTGTTGCGGACAAAGCGCATCTGCCCGCGGAGCAAATTGTGGACAAGGTGCTTGAGTCCTTGAATGCGTTCCGTTCCCCCAAAGTGCAGGAAGACGATGTAACCCTGGTGATCATCAAAATCCTGGAGCAGGGCGCGGAGTATAAACAGCTTAAGCTGCCTGACATGGTTTAACCGAAGCGGACGAATGAACTCCGCCCGCTCCGGCTTCCCGTCTATTCCTTATCCTTGGACATGGCCTTTAAAAGCGGGGTAAAAAGGTCGATGGGCAAGGGAAAAATCGTGGTGGAATTGTTCTCCGCCGACATCTCCCGCATCGTCTGCAAATAGCGCAACTGAAGGGCCACAGGCGTTTTTTCTATAATCACAGCGGCTTCTGACAGCCTGGCGGCGGCCTGGAACTCGCCTTCCGCATTGATCACCTTGGCGCGCCTTTCGCGCTCGGCCTCGGCCTGTTTGGCCATGGCCCGCTGCATTTCGTTGGGAAGATCAATGTGCTTCAACTCCACATTCGCCACTTTGATCCCCCACGGATCCGTATGGGTGTCCAAAATCTCCTGCAACTGGTTGTTGATCTTGTCCCGGTCGGAAAGCAGTTCGTCCAACTCGGCCTGGCCGCACACGCTTCGGATGGTGGTCTGGGCGAGCTGGCTCATGGCGTATTGATAATGCTCCACCTCAATGGTGGCCTTCACCGTATCCACAACCCGAAAGTAGATGACGGCGTTAACTTTAACGGAGACGTTGTCCCGGGTGATTACGTCCTGGGGGTCCACGTCCAGGGCGACCAGGCGAAGGCTGACCTTCAACATCTTGTCGATTCCCGGAATCAGGATGATCAGGCCCGGGCCTTTGGCGCCGATGCACCGGCCAAGACGAAATACGACGCCCCGCTCGTACTCGTTCAAAATCCGGATGGACGCCAGCAACAAGATAATTGCAAGTACAAGAATAACGCCTATTGCTACTACCATGCCGTTCCCTCCTTTAAGAAAATTATCAGGATGACAGCGATGAAGAACGCCAATAAAAACTTAGTCGCCTTCATCCGAGCAAATGCTACCGCTCTGTGTCCTTTTCCACAATCAACAGCAGTCCGTCCACGGAGGCAACCCGAATGGGATCCCCCGGCGCCATGGGCTGCAGAAACCTGGCGTTCCAGATTTCGGCGTGCACCAAAACTTTGCCCTGGGTTTCCGAGGAAGCCTGGGTTACCTTGCCCTTTTCTCCCACAAGCCCGTCCTCGCCGGTCCTTATCTTCGCCTTGTGGGCCTTTACCACCAGGGCCGCAACGATTGCAAAAAACGCCCCAACAAATAAGACCGTGGGAATCAAAACGCTCCAAGCCACTCGCAATCCTGTAACATCATAGTCAAAAAGCATGGTCGCCCCCAAAAATATGGAAACAATTCCGCCTGCGGCAAGCGCTCCGTGGCTTGCGATTTGCGTCTCCAAAACAAAAAAGACGCCCGATAGTAGAATCAACATGATCCCCACGTAGTTGACCGGCAGCGTATGGAGGGCGTACAGCGCAACCAGTATGCTGATAACGCCGACCACTCCGGGAAAAACAGCCCCTGGATTGGCAAACTCAAAATAAAGGCCCAGCATGCCAAGGCTCATGAGTAAAAAAGCGATGTTGGGGTTGGCGATCACGCTGAGTATTTTTTCCCGCAATGTGGTCTGATAGTTGATTATCGTGCAGTCTTTGGTCCTTAATACCCCTTTATCGGGAATTTCCATGCCGTCCAGCTTTTCCAGCAATTCGGGCATGTCTTTGGCGATGAAATCGATGACGTTCAGTTCCAGGGCTTCGGTTTCCGTGGCTGATACGCTTTCCCGAATGGCTTTTTCGACCCACTCGGCGTTCCGCCCTCTTTTTTCAGCCACACTCCTGGCGGCGGCCGCGGCGTCATTGGTGACTTTGGAATTCATGGTTTCGCTGATTTCCTTGCCGTCTCCGCTCACCGGATGGGCGGCGCCGATATTTGTGGCCGGCGCCATCACCGCCACGTCCGCGGCATTGGTGATCATCACTCCCGCCGAAGCGGCCCTGGCCCCGGAAGGGGAAACGTAAACCACCACAGGAACCTTGGCGTCCAAAAAGGCCATGACTATGCGGCGCATGGACTCCAGGGAGCCTCCAGGCGTATCCAACTGGAAAATCACGCAGGCGTAACCGGCTTCTTCGGCGTCGTCCAGGCATTTTTCCATGAGAAAGGCTGTGGCTGCGCCGATGGGTTGGGAAATCTCCATAACCATGATTTCCCCCTTATCGGCCCAGGCAAGAGGGGCTAAGCCCACAGACACGCCAAAGACCAGTAGAGCCAAAGCAAAAACCAACCCGGATTTGGTCAATATACGCATGATCCCTCCCTAAAAAGGCGCCCTTTTTATAAGAATGATATGTATAATTACCTTAGCTCGCACGGCAAAGCAAGGGCTTTCGGCCGAAAGGCGCTCCCTGGTAAAAATAACGATTCTATTTTATTCGGGAAGTTGACTCCGAGGATTATTATGGGATACAATGCTCAGGCCTGAACAAGGCTAAATTTCATCAGAAAGCCCTGCTTGCTTGGAGTGATAGTGTTTAACCGCCGCACCTATATTCTATTTTTTTCCCTGACCATTGCTTGTTTGCTTTTCGCAAACGCCGCTTTCGGCGGCTGGGCGGTCAATGGCCACGCGATATGGCTTGACCAAGGCGGCCCCAACGAACGCATTCAGCTAACGGCAAATACGACCAATCAGGCAGGCTCCGCCTGGATTGAAACCCAGATTGACCTGGATTACGACTTTGACATCTCCTTCAGCATCTATCTGGGAACCCGGGATAGCAACGGCGCGGACGGCATTTCCTTCGCCCTCCAGAACGACCCGGCGGGAACGTCGGCGTTTGGCGACACATCCGGCGGCGGCGAATGGATCGGCATGAACGGCATCTGCCCCTCCGTGAGCGTGGAGGTGGACACCTGGCAGAACTCCAACCGCGGCGATCCGGCGGCCGATCATGTGGGCGTCAATGTGTACACGCCCTCCGGCTCAAACTGTTCGGGCACGCCCAACCACGCGGGCGCAGGCCCCATCCAGGCGGATCCCTCGTCATCGAACATAGAGGACGGCGATGAACACGACCTGCGCATCACCTGGAACGCCACCACGCATGTGATGACCGTCTATTTCGACGGAACCCAAAGGCTGACTTACACCAACGACATTGTGAACAACGTCTTCGGCGGCGACAACATGGTGTATTTCGGATTCACCGGCTCCACCGGCGGTTCGTACAACGAACAATACATCATCCCCAATACGCCGGACGTCACCGCCGACAAGACCGTAAGCCCGTCTTTCGTTTACAAGGCTGACTTGTATTCCGGAACGGAGCTGACCTACACCATCAGCATTTTGAATGAAGGCCGGGTGGCGGCTATCGGTACACAGATCACGGACACCTTGCCCGAAGGCTTTCATTACGTGACCGGCTCCACAACCGGAGCGACAACGACCGATCCGACAGTCACCACTTCCGGCGGCAGGGAAGTGCTTGTCTGGGACATGTCGGCCACGCCCATTCCCCCTTATACAGGGACCATGAGCATTTCCTTTGACGTATCCCTGGACACGGATCTGGATCCGGGCACATTTTCCAACGACTTTTCGGTTTCCGGCGACAACTTCGGCTCCATCAGCGAAAGCCAGACAGCGGACGTGATCATAGGCCCGGTGGATGTGGAAATTGACAAGTCCCACTCCGGCGATTTTTATGTCGGCCAGAACGGGACGTTTTCTTTTGACGTTCATAACAACGGCCCGGATTATTGCGAAGACATCGTCATAGAAGATACCCTGCCCGCGGGTTTGACGTATGTAGGCATTTCAGGAACCGGGTGGTCTTTGCTGTCCTCTTCGGGGCAGACGTATCAGTGGACCCACGCCGGCCCCCTTGCCAATGGAGCGGACCTGCCCGCCTTGACGGTGACCGTAGCCGTGGATGAAGACGCCTACCCGTCAGTTACCAACACGGCGACGGTAACCAGCGACTCCCAGGATCAAGACAACACAAATGATTCGGACTCGGACACGGTGACGGTCCACGCTCTGGCGGACCTTTCCATAACTAAAAGCCACACCGGCGATTTCGGATCGGAATCCACCGGCTCTTACGACATTGTGGTGACCAATAACGGCCCTACGGAAGATCCTGCAGCGACTATTTACGTGATGGACACCCTGCCGACGGGCCTGACCTACAACTCCGTCTCCGGAACAGGTTGGAGCCTGGCGTCCTCCTCGGGCCAGGACTACACCTTCGCCCATGCAGGCCCCCTGGCCTCGGGCGGCAGCCTGGACACGCTGACCGTTACGGTTTACGCCTCCTCCAGCGCCGTGGGAACCGTAGTCAATACAGCAACGGTTTCCAGCAGTACAAACGACGATGATGCAACCAACGATACGGCGACGGACTCTACAATCGTCCTGCCCTCCGTGGATCTTGCCGTAACCAAATCCCACACCGGCGCCAGCTTCAGTATTGGCGACAACGTTACATTTGACGTCGCCGTAACCAATAACGGACCCAATGACGAAACCGGAGCCATCACCGTTTACGATGAGCTTCCAACAGGGCTGACATACGATTCTTTCAGCGGGACGGGCTGGTCCCTGGCTGCGTCCAGCGGTCAGGAATACACCTTCACCCACGCCGGACCATTGAACGTCAGCGCCTCGCTGCCCACGCTTTCCATTGTTGCGACGGTGGGCGCGGCGGCCTATCCCACGGCGGACAACACCGTAACGGTGTATGCGACGAGTTTTGACCCCACGTCCAGCAACGATGAAGCCACAGACACGGTGACGGTGGAGCCTTGGGTGGACCTTTCCATCACAAAATCCCATACGGGAAACTTTTCCGTAGGCTCCACGGGAACCTACACCATTGACGTGGCAAACACGGGCTCGACGGCCGACCCAGGGCCGATTTACGTGGCGGACACCCTGCCCGCGGGCTTCAATTACTCATCGGCGTCGGGTACGGGCTGGTCCTTGTATTCCAACTCGGGCCAGGTATACACCTTTGTGCATGCCGGCCCCTTAGCCACGGGCGCCACCCTGCCCTCTTTGTACATAAATGTGACGCCCGCCTCCGGGACCATCGGGACCTTCACCAACACCGCCACGGTCTCCAGCAGTTCCACGGATACGGACGCGGGCAACAATACGGACACGGATCCCACCACGGTGACGGACAACGTGGACCTGGAAATCAACAAGAGCCACAGCGGAAACTTCACGGTCAGCACGAATGGAACCTACACCATCGAGGTGGACAACAACAGCTCCAACGCCGAAGCCGGCCCCATCTACGTGGTGGACACACTGCCTTCCGGACTAAATTACACGAGCCACTCAGGGACGGGGTGGTCCTTGTCCGCTTCGTCCGGCCAGGATTACACCTTTGTACACGCGGGCCCTCTGGCGGGAAACGGATCATTGGACGACCTGGAAATCGAGGTGTTCGTCCAGCCTTCGGCTTATGGAACGGTTGTTAACTCGGCCACGGTCGCCGGCATTTCCACCGATACAAATGAAACCAATAACACGGATACGGACTCCACCACCGTGGTCAGACCGTCCGCGGGAAACAAGCCTCTCTATGTAAGAGGGAATGATTCCTGGTGGCTAAATTACGGGGACCCGAGGATATTGACCAGAGATCCCACGGCGGGCGGCGACTCGGAATTTACAGTCAATGGCAACTATCAAACCGGCACCTGGGCATTGTCCCCCAACCTCACCGGGACATTGGTTATTCCCGGCGGAGTTCCTCAGGTCGTATATTTAGTCTTGTCCGAAGACGGCCCAGGGAGAACCCGCGATCTGACAATCAGATTATATGACGACAATTTCAGCCTGATAGGATCTGTTGATCAGAGCGTAACCATTGACGGAAAGCAGCAGTACGTTTTTACAATCACGCCAAGCACAACTACGACGCTCTATTCAGGGGAAGGCCTTAGACTTCAGGTATACAACCGTTCAGGCAGTTCAAACGAGCGTGTTACCATATGGTCTGAGGAAGATGGAACCGATCCCGACATATCTTACCTGGACCTGACCACCACCACGGTCATCTCAATAGACAGTTTGGCTGTCTATGACGACGACTATGCTTCCGGAGGCGGGTCGGTAATTACAACATATGACGCTTCCACGCTCGGCTCCATCTATATTCGGGCTGTGGTATCCGACCCCTTTGGCTATGAGGACATCGCCAGCGCCTCTCTGGCAATTCTCGACTCATCATCGAACATTGTCTACGAGGATGCCTCGCCAGTGACCACGGATGTAGCCAACACGGCCGGAACGAGAACCTTTGAATGGGAAATTCCCATTACAGCAGCTACGGACCCGGATCTGTATACGATTCGCGTGACCGCCAATGAAGGAACGGAAGGCTTGGTAACCGATATGGCGACAACTCAGTTCAGGGTGTACCTGCCCCCCGACTTCACGGTGTTGAAAACCGCCCAGACGGTGTACGATCCCTATAACAACACCACCAATCCCAAGGCCATCCCAGGGGCCTACGTCATGTATTCCGTGCTTGTGACTAATTTCGGAGGCGCTGCGGACGCAAATTCCTTTGTCATGACAGATCCCATTGACTCCAACATCGAACTCTTTGTGGGCGATTTGGGAGGCTCAGGCTCAGGCCCGATTCAGTTCAACTGCAGTTCCGGCACGCCCCCCTGCGGCCTGACGTACACCTTCACCAGTTTGGCCAGCACCACGGACGACGTGGATTTCTCGGAATACGCCGCGGGAACGGATTTCTCATACGCGCCCTCCGGGGACGCCGACGGATTCGACGACCAGGTCCGGCGCCTGCGGGTAAGCCCCAAGGGGACCTTCGCCGCTTCGGGAACGGACGATCCCAGTTGCACCATCTACTTTCAGGTGCGCGTCAAATAAAACCCATCTCCCGCCTCGAGCCGCGCCGTTGTATGGGATGGAGGGGAAAACCCGCGGTGTTTCACGTTAAAAAAAAACACATAACCACCCTTCATTGATCAAAATTTTATATTCATTTCAAAACCAAGGTTCTTTTTAAAAAATAATTGCACGCATTTTGCATCACAATTTCCTGACTGTTCGCCCAAACCGGAGCAGGCGTTTATTCGCCCGAAATAAAATCTCCATCCGCTCATAAAGGATTAACCTATGGAATGGCTGGCGCCCAGCATTGTCGCCACATCAGTCGGCACTGCGCTGCTTTTTTTCGTTTTTTGCTACCTGTATCACCAGGATCGCAAAAACTATTTGGCAGTGTGGGCGTCAAGCTGGTTGGTGTATCTGCTGCGATACGCTGTCATGCTCTTCATTATTAACGGGTACAACAACGATTTTCTGTTATTATTGAATCAAACGGCCAGCCTGGTCAGCGGAATCCTGCTGTTATGGGGCGCATATCTATTTGTAAAAAGGCCTTTCCCCAAAGTTTTTGCATACCTGGGCGCCGCGGGCTTCTTATGGATTATTAGCAGCATCCTCCTGAAATTCTCTTTCCTGGTTATGTCTTTTCCGACATTCACCTTTTTGGCGGTAGTCTACATTTGGACGGGCATTTGCTTTATCAGGTCAGACGGCCTCAAAGGGCCGGAAATGGCCTTTACCGGCTGGCTCTTCATTATCTGGGGACTGCACAAGGCCGACTATCCGTTCCTGCGTCCGGTGGAATGGTTCGCCCCATACGGATATCTGATAGGCGCCACCCTGGAATTCGCCGTGGCTTTGGGCATATTGATGGTTTACTTCCGCAAAGCCAGAGTCGATTTGTTCGATAGTGAAAAGCAACGCCATGAAATGATCTCCAACATTTCCGACGTCATTGTGGTTATCGGTCCCACGGGAAAAATGCAATACGTCAGCCCGAACATGAAAAAATGGTTTGGTTGGAAGCCGGAAGAAGTCGTGGGGACCTATGGCTTGGAACGGGTCCACCCCGACGACAAACGGAAAATCCAAGAGGAATTCATCAAAGTGATTGAGGAGAATCTTAAAGTCAGGCCTCTCAAGTGCCGTTACCTGTGCAAGGACGGTCAATACAAACCCATTGAAGTTATTGCTACGGACATGACGCAAGACCCCTCCATCCAGGGGGTTCTCATGAATTTTCGGGATATTTCCGGCCGGGAGCAGTCCGAGGCTGCGCTCAAATGGGAACTGAGGCTGAACACCGCCAGGGCCGACATTTCCCGCGAGCTCATGTCCCAGGAATATGACATCAAAAAGGTCAGCGACATCGCCCTGAAATACGCCCTCAATCTTACCAACAGCCAACACGGCTTCGCCGCCTCCATCAACAAAAACACCCGGAATATGGAGGCCCACACGTTGACGGACATGTTCACGGGCCAATGCCGGGTGGAGAATAAATCAACCATTTTTCCCATTGGCAAGGATGGAAAATACCATTCCCTATGGGGAGTTCCCTTGAACACGAGAAAATCAATTTGCACCAATCAACCGCTCGAACATCCCGGGTCTGCAGGAGTGCCGGAAGGGCATATACCTATTGAGAACTTTATGGGAGTCCCGGTCCTTATGGGAGGGGACCTGGTGGGTTTGATCGCCTTGGCCAATTCGGAAAACGGATACACGGAAAAAGACATGAAAGCCATCGAAAGGCTTGCCGAGATTTACGCCCTGGCTCTGCACAGGCAATTGTACGAAATGGAAAAAGACGCCATGGAAAGGCAACTTCAACAAATCCAAAAGCTGGAGGCCATCGGCGCCCTGGCAGGGGGGATAGCGCATGACTTCAATAACCTGTTGTTCCCCATTGTAGGCATGTCGGAACTCCTCTTGGAAGATCTTGACCCGGAAAGCCCGGAGCATGAGTACGCCCAGGAAATTTTTTCCGCGGGCAGGCGGGGCAGCGATCTGGTGAAACAAATCCTGGCTTTCAGTAGACAGGCGGAGCAGGAAAAAAGCCCTATCCGGCTCCAGGACATCGTGGGAGAAGCCCTCAAGCTCAGCCGGGCGAGCATACCGGTCAATGTGGAAATCCAGCAGGACATCCGGAAGGATTGCGGCTGGATTTTGGCCGATCCCACCCAAATGCATCAAATCATCATGAACCTGGTCACCAACGCCTTTCACGCGGTTGAGGACATAAGCGGAACGATTTCAGTAAGCCTCAAGGAAACGGAACTGGCTTTGGACGACCTGTGGAGCAAAGCCCTGGCCCCGGGAAAATACGTCGTCCTTTCCGTTTGCGATAACGGCGTGGGCATAGATCCCAGCATCATGCAAAAAATATTTGAACCCTATTTCACCACCAAAAAACAGGGCAAGGGAACCGGCCTGGGCATGGCCCTGGTCCATGGAATCGTGAAAGACCACAAAGGGGACATACGCCTATACAGCGAACCGGGCAAAGGAACCACGGTAAACGTGTACCTTCCCCTCATCATCGACGCCTCCGAAACCCAAAAAAACAGCATCCCGGACAGGCCCCTGGAAGGTACGGAGCACATCCTTCTGGTGGACGACGAAGCGTCCATCATCCATTTGGAGCGCCAGGTGCTGCAGCGCATAGGATACAAGGTGACCGCCTTTAACAAAAGCCCCCAGGCCCTGGAAGCCTTTCAAGCGGCCCCCCAGGACTTCGACCTGGTCATGACGGACATGACCATGCCCAACATGACCGGAGAGCAAATCATCAAAGCCGTGCTGGCGATTCGGCCGGACATTCCCGTGATTCTCTGCACCGGATTCAGCGAAAAAATCAATCAGGAAACGGCCCGGATCCTGGGAGTCAAAGGCTTTCTCATGAAGCCCATTGTCAAATCGGAGCTGGCCCAGACCATCCGCGCGGTCCTGGACGAGGCTAAAGCCCGTCAACCCTCTTAAAAACGAAATTACAGTGCGCATGCCCCCTGGGCGGCGCCCCGGAATGGCCTTTGCGGCCAATGCAGAAATGCATCGATGCAAATAGGCATCAAATATCTCCCTGCGCCGTGTTTCCAAAACATTCCCGCTTTGGGTTCTGATTTTCGATGCAAAAAAGCATCAAGCCGGCTTTGTTTGAAAGAAGGCCCCCGCCCCCATTATCTCCTCCGCAACAAAAAATTAGTTTTTTGTTAACGGTTATTTTTCCATATTATTTTTAATTAGTTATAATTAAATAAAAGGATCCGTCTCCCGGATTTTCCCTATGACAGCCCCGTGTTTTTCCACGCTGGCGCCGCCCTTGCTATATAGAGGACCAGGCGGACGAGAGGGCATCTTGTCAAAATAATTCTTTACATATATACAATGTGTTACAATAATATTGTAGAGTCACGCTATACGCACACATTGTTTATTAATCTTTAGCTTTGGAGGACACCCCCATGGCCATGATGACTGGCGAGCAATACGAAGCAAGTTTGCGCAAACTCAATCTGCAGGTGTACCAGTTTGGTAAAAAGGTCGAGAACGTGGTGGACGATCCCATCATCCGGCCGTCCATGAATGCAGTCAAGCTGACCTATGAGCTGGCCCATCAACCTGAGTACGAAGACCTGATGACGGCCACGTCTCACATCTCCGGAAAAAAAATCAACCGCTTCACCCATATTCATCAAAGCACGGACGACTTGGTCAAGAAGACCAAAATGGGCCGCCTGCTGGGCTCCCTCACAGGGTGCTGTTTCCAGCGGTGCGTGGGTATGGACGCCATGAACGCTCTTTCCATTGTCACCTACGACATCGATCAAAAGCTGGGAACCGAGTATAATAAACGCTTTTTGAAATATCTGGCCTATGTGCAGGAAAACGATTTGACCTGCGACGGCGCCATGACCGATCCCAAGGGAGACCGCTCCCTGCCCCCGCACAAGCAGCCCGACCCTGACATGTTCCTCCACGTGGTGGAAGAAAAGGAAGACGGCATTGTGGTGCGCGGCGCCAAGGCGCATCAGACCGGCGCGGTGAACTCCCACGAAATCATTGTCATGCCCACCATCTCCATGCGCGAAGGCGACGCGGATTACGCGGTTTCCTTTGCCCTTCCCGCGGATGCGGAAGGCATTACCTACATCATGGGCCGCCAATCCTGCGACACCAGAAAGCTGGAGGCGGGAACCATCGACCGCGGCAACCAGCTTTTCGGCGGCCACGAAGCCCTGGTGGTGTTCGACAATGTATTCGTGCCCTGGGAACGGGTGTTCATGTATAAGGAGTTTGAATTCGCCGGACAGTTGGTGGAAAACTTCGCCTCCTATCACCGTCAAAGCTATGCCTGCAAGGCGGGCGTGGGCGACGTGCTGATCGGCGCCGCCCAGACCATCGCCGAATACAACGGCGCGGCCAAGGCCTCCCATGTCAAAGACAAAATCATTGAAATGAACCACCTGAACGAGACCCTGTTCTGCGGCTCCGTGGCCTGCGCCTGCGAGGGCGGCAAGCAGCCCAGCGGCACCTATCTGGTCAGCACTCTTCTGGCCAATGTGTGCAAGCAGAACGTCACGCGTTTTCCTTACGAAATATCCCGACTGGCGCAGGACATCGCAGGCGGCCTTATGGTGACCCTGCCTTCGGAGGACGATTTCAAATCCCCGGAGGTGGGCGAATGGCTGACCAAATACTACAAGACCTGTGAAGGGATCAGCACGGAAAACAGAAACCGCATACTGCGCCTGATCGAAAACATCACCCTGGGCACGGCGGCCGTGGGCTACCTTACCGAGTCCATGCACGGCGCCGGATCCCCCCAGGCCCAACGCATCATGATTTCCAGGCAGGTCAACATGGCCCAAAAGCAAAAGGTGGCCAAGCAACTTTGCGGCATTAAAGAAGAGGACTAACACTTGGTTTTTGTGGGGCTCAAATACTGCGGGGGGTGCACACCCCGCTACGACCGGGTGGAATTCGTGAACCGCCTTAAAGAAAAAATCGCCAAGCATGTTCGGCTCGTATCCTACGACGATCCCCGAGCCGAACATGTCCTGGTGGTGGTGGGCTGCGAGTCGGCCTGTGCGGAAACCGAGCCTTTTAAGGATAAGACAGTGCACTTGGCTTCTCAAGAAGAAGACCTGGAGCGCATGGCGGAAACACTTATAATGCTGGATAATGGGAATAACACATGAACTGGCAAGAGCTATACAATCAAAAATGCGTTTCAGCCTCGGAAGCGGTCGCGCAGATTCAATCAGGCGACCGGGTGGTGGTGGGCCATGCCTGCGGCTCCCCCGAGACCCTGCTTGCGGCCATGGTGGCCGGCAAGGAGCAGTACACGGGCGTTGAACTGGTTCACATGGTCTCCATGGGGCCTTCGGAATATTGCTCGGAGGAAAACGCCGTGCATTTTTTCCATAACTCCCTGTTCGCCGGCGCAACCAGCCGGACCGCGGTCAATCAGGGACGGGGCATCTTCACCCCCTGCCACTTCAGCCAAATACCCCGGCTGTTCACCGACAACATTCTTCCCGTGGACGTAACCCTTTGCATGATCAGCCCGCCGGACGAGCACGGATATTGCTCCTTCGGCATTTCCGTGGACTACACCAAGCCTGCGGCCGAAAGCTCCAGGCTGGTCATTGCGGAAGTTACGCCCCACATGCCCAGAACCCTGGGCGACTCCTTCATCCATGTTTCCGACATCGACTTTATCGTGGAAACCAACGCCAAACCGCTCACGCTCCCCCTGCCGAAAATCACTCCTACGGACGAAGCGATCGGCGGCCATATAGCCGAGTTGATCAAGGACGGCGACTGCCTGCAACTGGGCATCGGCGCAGTGCCGGATTCCATCCTGGGCTTTTTAAAGGATAAAAAGGACCTGGGCGTCCACACCGAAATGTTTTCCGACGGCGTGGTGGATCTGGTGGAGTCGGGCGTAATCACCTGTGCGAAAAAAAACCTGCATAACGGCAAAATGGCGGCCACCTTTTTCATGGGCACGGAAAGGCTCTACAAGTTCGTGCACAACAATCCCATGGTCATGATGTTTCCCGTGGACTACACCAACAGCCCGGCCGTGATCGCCCAGAACGACAACATGGTCAGCGTCAACTCCGCCCTGCAGGTGGATTTCAACGGCCAGGTGGTTTCCGACACCATCGGGCACAAGCAGTACTCCGGAACAGGCGGCCAAGTGGATTTCGTGCGCGGAGCAGCCATGAGCAAGGGAGGACGCAGCATTCTGGCCTTCCACTCCACGGCGGCCAAGGGAAAAATTTCCCGTGTGGTCCCCAGGATCGATCCCGGCGCCTGCGTCACCACGGCCCGCACCGACGTGCATTACATCGTCACGGAATTCGGCGTGGCCGACCTGCGCGGCAAGTCCGTATCCGAACGCGCCAAAGCGCTGATCAACATCGCGCATCCCGATTTTCGGGAGGACTTGCGCTCTGAGTTTGAAAACATCTACCTGAAGGAGAATCCGCTGTTGCGGCCCTTGCCTGAAGAGCATCGTAAAAGGTACTGGCCCCACGAGGCCCGGCAGGACTTTCTGAAACAATACGCCCAAGCATCATAAGCCAAAACGGATAAGCGTTTAACCTGATCGGTCGAAAAAGTCGGCCGTCATCGCCAGCGGTGCGCCTTTTTTCCAAAAAAGACTGTCAAGTCAGGCGCTTATTCGTCCGAATATACCACATAGAACATGGAGGAGAGTTGAAATGAGCATGAAACGTGAACATGGAGGCATACAGCCCGGCATCCCTTTGGGACCGCTGACATTGCGCCTTCCCTTTATCCATTACCGGTTTGAATTCCCCGATTATTTGCAGGGCCTGCTTATGTGCACGGTGTGCATGGCCATCATTCCGGTTCTGACCGGCAAGCTGGGCATGTCTTTTGAAATCGCCTTGGCCATCGTCATTTTTAACGGCACCCTGTACCTGGCCCACGTGACCTTTGGAGACCCCGTGGTTCCTGGGTGGGTGACGCCGGCCATTCCCCTATTGATCGCCTATGTGGAGACATTCGCCCCCGGCGTGGAACGAATGCAGGCCCTCATAGCCTTTCAGCTGACCTTCGGGCTTTTCTGCATCCTTATCGGCGCGACAGGCCTGGCCAGAAAGGTGGTCAAGCTGATTCCCAACGCGGTCCAGTCGGGCATTCTCTTGGGCGCGGGATTTTCGGCCATCATGCTGGTGTTCAAACCGGGCGAAGGCCTCAAGAGCTTTGACAGCTTCCCCTGGACGGTCACCATCTGCATCGGCATCGCCTTTTACCTCTTATTCTCCGAACACTTCAAACGGATTCGCAACAAAAACAAAGCTCTTTATTACCTGGCAAACCTGGGCATGATGCCCGCCCTGGCCCTGGCCATCTTTGTCGGCCCCCTTTTGGGCGAGCTTTCCTGGCCCACCTACAGCAGCGACATTTTCACCAGGCCCGATTTTGCAGGCCTTTTCCGCGACTTCACCATGCTCGGCTCCATTCCCGTGCCGCCGCTCTCCATGTTCCTGACTGGCCTGCCCATGGTGATTTCGGCCTACATCGTGATATTCGGAGACGTCATCCAGACCCAGGCTTTGCTTGAAGACGCCCAGAAATACCGCCCGGATGAAGAAATCGATTACGACCCCAATCGCTCCCACATCATCTTCGGCGCCCGCAACACCATCATGAGCGTCATCGGCCCCGACATCTCCATGTGCGGCCCCCTGTGGGCGGCCATGCAGGTGGTTATCTGCGAAAGGTACAAGCACGGCCCCGAAGCCATGGATTCCATCACCGGCGGCGCAGCATCCTTCCGCATGGGCACCTGGACCGGCTACTTCCTGGCCCCCATCGCCTCCTCGGTAAAGCCCATCCTGGGCGTGGGCCTGGCTTCGACCATGCTCATCCAGGGATACGTGAGCGTGCGCGTGGGCGTGCTTAAGGCCCGGTCTTTCAACGACCTGGGCATCGCCGGCGTGTCCGGCGCCATCCTGGCCACCCGCGGCGCAGCCTGGGGCCTGGGCGCCGCCATCCTGCTTTGCCTGCTGATCTACCTGGGCAGCGAAAAGAAATACGCCTACATGCAGGAAGAACCGGTCTTCCCGGGCAATCCTCCGGCCAAAAGGCTGGCTGAGGTGAAAAGCTCCGAGGAAAAACTGGCCGCATAGGAAAAATAATGGTGCGGCCCGCCGGCCGCACCATTGAATATAACGATCTCCTTTAGGCTAACTAAAACGATTTCCGGCCGCCATGCCGTCGCATTTTGCAATCCCCCAAGATACTCGTTAAAATGCGATAAAAAGGAAGTCGTCAAAGCCTGCACCCCAGCCCTTCCCGCCGCCCCCCCAGGCGGGAAGGGCGCCATTTCCAAAAAAGGAAAACAGACCATGGCCCAAGTCATCGGATATCCAACCAGACAAAGCATTAAAAAAGACCTTTCCGGCCTGCTGATCATGCTGGGCATGGCCGTCCTGACCGCCGCGCTCATGTTCGACCCCGGCGCCAACTTGAAATCCGAGGTCTTCTCCAGCCTGGCCGTGGGCGCGGGAATCGCCCTGGTCCTGGTCTTTGTCTATTCCCGGATCAATCCCATGGGGTTCCAAAGAATCGTCTCCCCCAAAACCTTTGAACGCAATCTCTTCCAGGATCAGGCTGCGGCCGACGCCTTGAACGGCCTGGACGACGACGCCTATGTTTTTCACGGGTTCATCCTGGAACTGTTTCGGGTGGAGCATCTGGTGATTTCCGGGCAAGGAATTTTCGTCATATCCAAGGTGAGAAAAAACGGGGAAATCGCGGAGAAAAACGGCGTCTTGTATTGCGGGGAGGATACTCTGGAAACCCTGACCGGCAACACCTGGCGCATTTGCCACTTGATTTCCATTGTGCTGAAAAAGTATTTTAGACTGGAGCTTATGCCCAGGCCGGTGATTTTGGTTCCCGAAGGAAGCGGCGGAAGCATCAAGGAAAGCGGCGGAATCGCCATATTGACCAACGGGGAACTGGGCGAATTCATCCAGGACAAGCCGGATTGCCTGGATCAGGAAACCGCAGCCTCCTTCGCCGCGTTTGTGAGAAAACGCTATGCAGCCCACAAATAGGCCCAAATTCGCCCAACTGCCCGGAGCGGTCAAGGCGGCCATGGGGTTTTTCTTAGCCGCCTGGGGCGCCTTTTTCGGCGTTCAGGCCGTGCTCTTCGGGACCGTCTCCATTATTCATATTACCTTTGCCGGACTTTTCGGCATGCTGATCTTATCATACCGGAACATCGGCCGCCTTTTATGCGCAGTGTACCATCTGATCATGGCCGCCGTGCTTGGAGAGCAGGCCTTTTCAGGCGATCCAAACGCCCTATTCTCAGGCGCCAACGCCCTGCTCTTTTTCCTCTCCGCAGCCATTCTTTTACACCCCCAAACCGCCAGACTTTTTAAAAACAAAAACACCAAAAACGCAAAGACTGACAAAAACGCAAAAGAGTAACTGCAGCAATCAACTGTTGAATAGTCTTTTTGCCTCCGGCGAAGAGCAAAAAACAGGCGAGGGCCGCGCCCTGTTCTCCGTATCGGTCCGGGAGGCCCACAGGAGCCTCCCGGACAGGTGTATTAGCGTAAGGCGCCGATAAAACAATCCAATCCGTCATCGTTCTTGATGTCGGGATTGGGAGTGTCTTCTGCGGATTCCACTGATTTTTTCAGGGACACCGTTTCCTCATTCTCCACATCATCCCCGGCCACGCCGGCGGAGGATTCGTAAGCGAGACTGGCTTTGAACACATAGTCTCCGGTGGCCAGGGCCAAGGGTTGATAGGTCACAGCCGTAAAATTCGATCCAACGGCGGTCGCCAGGCTTGCGATGGACCACGTAAGGGTGATTTCGCCCTTACGGGCGCCGATTACGGCGTCGCCGATGCTGTCAGGATCGGGGATCACGTTGCCCGGGATAGTTTCCACCAGACTCAGGTTGGCCAGATCCATGGACCCGGTGTTACGGAGGATGAGCGTCATGAGTCCGCTGTTTTCATCATAGATGCGCCCGACCTCCGCGCTGGCCAGGGAGGCGATTTTCCCGGCGATTTTGGTGAAGGTGACCGTAATATCCTGGTGAACCGTAGCTGTGGACGTGGTGGGATCATATTGCACGGGGTGAATTCTTATGCCAACCGTCTGTTGGCCGTTGACCTCGTTAAGCAGTTCATACTCCACGACATTTGCCGGCCAGTCGCCCGTGTATGCAAAGGGATTGCCGGTAAACGGATTAATTCCGCTGGAAAAAGAGGCGTTGACCATGTTGGGCATATCAATGCCGGCCACCTGAACATCGCCTGCAATCACGACTTGTACATTCTGGTCCACGGTCACTCCTTGCGGCAGGGTGACCTGCTTCACGATAATGGGCACGGGAGGGTACCCTTCCTCGTACTTGAGGGAGTCGGTATTGTTTGTGATGTACTCCCTGGTTCCATCGTCGGTCTCCACCTCCATCCTCTCCCAGGTGGACCAGTCAACCGTCACCGTGATGGAGTCGCTGGTTTCCTGGACGGATGTCGCTTTTCTATCGAAGATTGCCTTTCGGGCGCCCAAATTGGGCTCCACGGAGGGAACGCCGTAATGATGGGTCGCCAGGGCCAGCAAGGAGCTGTTGGCCGTGCCGTCCAGCAGCAGCCGCCTGCGCGTGTCGTGCAGGGCCAGCCCTGCGTTGTCGGAGCGCAGATTGTCATCGGGGTTCAGCAGTTTTTCAAAAAGCACCGTGGAAAGCGTTTCACTCCCGTTGATGGGCATGAACACCGTTCCTCCGAAAAAGGCGCTGCCCCCCTCTGCCAGGACCTGCGGCCCCATGGTGTGATCCGTGGCGTCATCAGCGTACGTGGAGCCGTGATGACAGGCTACGGAGACCCAAATGGGATTATTGGCCCCAAAGTCGATGTCATCGGTTTCCGCCAGCACGTCATAGAAACGGCCGTTTCCGTCCCAGTCGTTTTCCTGGTAAAGCGTCTGCATGGCTGAGCCGGGGTCCCTGTGATTGCTTCCATGGGCCACCGTGTAAATAAAGGAGTATCCGTCATCCAAACCGTTCTGGTAGTCGGTATGAATATCCCCGTTCCTTTCATAAAGCAATTCGCTTGCATTCGCGGCAGCGTCCGGAGCGTTCAAGTCCTGGTCATTCCACAGCTCGGCGGCGGCGTTGGTGTAAGGCGCCGGATTCCAGCGGGCCGCAAAGGCATGAATCACGCCGGCCAAAGCATGGGTTTGTTCGGGCTGGGGATCCATGGCCGTATCAATGGCTTCCGTGATCACCTCGGGAGCGCCGGGCAGGCGCGAGACCGCCAAGTCCGGGGAATTGTCGTTGTTGACTTTCCCGTAGACCACGTCCGACCACATATAATTCCGGGCGGCTCTTCCTGTAGCGGCTACCACGGCTCCATTAATATACTGATAGGGGCCTGTGCCGCCTTCCCAATTCGCTATGGGGCATGTGATGCGCTGGTAGGGAATGACGTTATCGCCGCCCACCAGAAGGATGGATTCCGCCTCCCGGGCCAGGGCGTAGGCGCCGATGACCTCATCCAAAAAGGCGGGATACTTCAAGGTCGTGTCCGGTCCGTTGGTGTCCCAGTCGTACCGCCCCTTCACCGAACATTCGGAAACGCCCGCGGCGTAAATGTCGCTGAAGGCGCTCTTGTCGTTGTTATTCTGCGCTTCCCACTGCCCCCGCAGCGGTCCCACGTCCAGGAACGTGGCGTCTTCCACAGTGGCGTAATCCGTCAATTTCGTCATCACAGTGTTGATTTTCGCATCGCCGTAGATGTCCCTCATACGTTCTTCATCCACAACGATAAGAACGTCGCCGGTCGGCTCCTCCGCACGGATCATAACTTCCGGGAGGTCATCCTCGCCTAAATCAGGATGGAAAACGCCGTTTCCGGTGAATGCGTCCTCGTAGTAAAGGGTGTCGCCTTCCGCAATCGCCGTGTAGGTCAGGCCCGCTCCCACATCAGGGATTTGCAGGCCCAGAGTAATCTCCAACTGCTGCATGGGCGCCAGGCTCAGGCTGTTGAACAGGGCGCTGGTGTTGCCTTCCGAGGAGGAGAATATATACTCCTCCGTCTCAGCGTTGGAGTTGCTGGAGAGGACCGCCCATCCGGTAAAGGAGTCCGCCGATCCCGCGGTCTTGCGTACAGCCTTGGCCAGGTTTCCGTCTCCCATCCAGGAGGAAAGCCAATTATGGGCGTCGGCGGTGGTGGTTCCCTTGGTGAGCAGGGTCCAAAGCTCCACGTTTCTGGCGCTGAACTCCACCTGCTGACCCAGGGCGGCGGTGAGGGTGTCAATCACATCCTGGTCGTTGCCCCAATAGAACGCCTGAGCGCCCGTATTGGAAGCCAAACGCTGCATGTTGGGCAGAATATAGGTCGTCCCCTGGGAACTGCTGTACCAATCGCCGTACATGGGGTATGCAATGACCTGGTTGTTGTTGCAGGCCGTAATGGCCGCCGTTACGGAATTGGTGTCGTAGGAGTCCCAGTTGTCGCCCTGGTAGGCGCCTTCGTCGGAAACCGGCAAAATGACCCGGATGGCGTCCGGTCTCCAGGGGTAATTGTCAGCCAGATATTCCGTGCCGGGCCCCCAGCTTTCGCTGTGTCCGGTTTCGTGCTGGGTGAGAAGAAGCACGTCGGTAATGACGCCGTCCACCGAATACTCAGTGTATGAGGAACCGTAATAACTGGAAAGAGCATAGATGTCGTAATTCACGTCAGCAAGATCGGAAAGATCGCTGATAATGTCGCCCATGATGCTGAGCAGGCTGCCCCATTCTCCGCCCATGCTGCCGGAGGTGTCGCATACGAATACGATATCCAGTTCCGTGGCCAGATCCTCGCCCACGACGAAATGTCCGGCGGAACGCAGGGACTTGGCGTTTTTAGGCGGGGCAATGGTGTATTTTACCAGAACGTCCTTGGGATCCGCCTTGACGTTCTGACTGGCGGACAGCTTGCCCACCTCGGCCGGGTCCAGGTCCCCATTGGAGTTGGCGTCTTCGCCGATGGCCCTGTCCAGGGTCAGGCTGGGAAGAGCGTTTTCCATGGCGCCGATCACCTTGGCGCCAATGATGGTTTCCAGAACCGCCGCCACAAACCCGGTGCTTTGGGCTAACCGGACGCAAAATCTATAGTCTCCGTTGGCTTCCGCACCGTCTTCGGGAAGATCGTATTCCAAGGGATAGAGGGAGGCCAGGGAGTAAGTGCTGCCCTTTGCAATGTACACTCCGGACTGCTGATGCAGCATTTCCACCAACTCCCATTCCTTGGCGTCGGAATCGTATTTATAGAGTATAACCTGCAAAACACCCGACAAATCCACATTGCCGTCGTTTTCAATGGAGGCCGTCTGCTTGAGCGTCACCGTGTCGCCGGCCTCGTATTGGGCGTCCTCACTCTCGCAGTTCACAAAATTGGCGCTTTGGCTCCGCCCGATCTGGAACTGGGCGCTGCCGATTGTTCCTCCGTCCCCTTCCAGTTCAAAGCGGTATTCCCCCATGTCTTCACTGGCGGTATCCCACGTGAAGTTGAGGGATTCCGTGCTTGCGGCGGTTACATTAATAGTGGCGCTTCCTAATTGAGCCACTTCCGAGTACCGACCCACGGCGTTGCGTTTAGACACCCGCACCTTGTAGGTCAGGTTTTGATCGACCGCACTCACATTTTGCAGGCCCACTCTCACATCGATTTCCTGGTTGGAATACACCACAGGATCCTTGGAAAGAGGGTACCCAAGGGGCCAGTTCCCCAATTCCCAGACTACGCCGGCCATGAAGTTGGCGCTGAGAGACTGCAGCGCGTCGAACGCGGAAGCCTTTCTCGCCCCAGAGCCTGCCTCGGCCTCGGGATATTCTATCTGATTTTCACCCGCGGGGAGGGGCGTCTGCACGGACAACAAGGAGCATTCCAGAGTTTGACTCACGCCGTCGGAAAGGTTTATGACAACGGCCTCCAAGACTCCGTATACGTTCTCTTCCGGCGGAGCTTCCAGTCTTATAGCCCTGAACAAGGATTCTCCCGGCTCAATGGAAAGATATTGGGACGGATTCAGAACCCGCCAACCCGCAGCCGAACCTTCGGTTATCCGAGCTTCAATTTTACACGCGGTTTTTTCCGCCGCATACAGGTTGACATTAACCCCAATGCTTCCCAAAACAGGGGCGTCCGCCGTTTCGGGTAAAGAGGCGCTGATGGAGGCGCCAATAGCGGCCCCGGAGCCTGAAAAAATGAGAAGTCCAAGCATTAGCAGCAAGAAAGGCCCAATTGACTTCATAGAGTCATTTTTCATACTTTATTCCCTCCCTCACTTTTTGCGGCAATATCGCCGGCCCAAGAGGTGACTTATTAATTGTTACAAATAACGCAAAGCCGTCTACCGGCGGACAGCCGATAACAGCCCCTCGAATTTGCTAGGTTTCTTGTTGGGATGAGTAATAGCTTAAACCCCATAAAATGGACTGTCAAGGTGATTCTCATCCACAGATGATTCTCATTCACCCGCTCTTCAATCTTTTACCAATCCTAAAAAGGCGGGCTGAACCTGCTCAAGCAGGACTATGTCCTCCTCGTTGATTTAGCGCAGAATACCTTCAATGCTGTTATTTTTATTGTAATAGAAAAAACGATTCGCCATTTTTATCAAATAGCCTCACTATGAGGGTTATGGCGTCGCGCTATTACCAGGCGGCCCAAAGATAACTTTACGGAAAGGCTCTCCATTGCCCGAAAACGCACCAATCCATGAAATTAAGCCGCCAGATGACAACATGGGCCAACCTCCTGTCCCGGAATCCCATGGATGGTTCACCATCGTTTTGACGGCCTCGGACACGATGAACATCGGCAATGCAGTCCACATTTCCGGGTTGATTTTCGGCGTCATGGCTGTTTACGCCTTTGTGCTGAAAAAATACCGTGCTCTGATGACAATGTCGCCCTAAAGGACTTGGACTATATACTTAAACTAAACCCTGACAACTTTTGGGCTTTGGAATTAAAAGGCCTTATTTTGTACGATGCGGGGGCGATTGAGGAATCGATAGTTTTGATGCAAAAGGCGGTGAATAACAATTCGTCAACAACTCGTACGTACAACGATCTTGCCTGGGCTTATGCAACTTACCCCGGCGACGACGTCCGGGACGGCGCCAAGGCCGTTGAATACGCTGAAAAAGCAGTGAACCTGGATCGGCACGCCATCTATCTGGACACCCTTGCGGCTGCCTATGCGGAAGCGGGAAACTTTGAAAAGGCCGTGGCCGCACAGGAAGAGGCAATAGCGATATCTACGGACATACCTAAAGAGGAAAAACTCGGTCTATACCAGCGTCTGGATAACTATAAACAAAACCAGCCTTTGCGGGAGTATTGACGGCTGTTTTCCCTAAGCCGTATTACCGGGCGCTGGTTTGAAAGCAACTTGGCATTAAGCCGGTTCCGTGGTAACTTTGCCCAAGTGTTTGTTTGACGCCGAAATTCCTGGGGAACCGGAGAGAGCCTATTTATGCGCATCCTATTTAAATCCGCTACGGCGAGTTTTCTTCTGCTATGCTTTTTAGTTTCGTCCGGCAGCGCGGCCGGTCCCATGACCGCCGATCTTCGGCTTGAAAAAGCCGTCGCCGCCGGGGACTTTTTGTGCACCGCCCTCAAAGACGACGGCCGGTTTCTTTATGAATATGCGCCCCTGGATTGCAAGGAGCAGCCTGGATATAATTGGAACGAACATTGGGGCGCCGTGCTTTCCCTGCTCAGGCTTTACGAAGCCTCCCACGACGCAAAATATCTGAAGGCCGCGCAAAAGGCGGCCAAGGCTTCCCTGGCCCGGTTGACTTCCGTGAAGATCGACGGGCGGGAGTTCCGCGTCTTGGCCGGCCCTTACAAAGACAATCCCCAGACTCTGCGGGTAGACAGCGGGGAGTGCGCCATGGGGCTCATGGCACTTATCCAACTGAATCAAGCGGCAAACACCGACGCCCATAATCAGGATATCGAGAGTCTTCGCCAATATCTGCAAAGCCTGCAAACCAGCGACGGGTCCGTGCAAAGCCTCTGCCTGATTAACGGGGATGAAACCCGTTTCTCCAAAAAGCGCATCATGAACGACCAGGGCCAGGCGCTGGCCGCCCTGGCCATGGCGCAGGAGGCGTTCCCGGACAAAGACGCTCCTCAAATAATCAACCGGCTTATCAACTTTCTGGCGCTGGAATGGGTGATGGACGCTTATGAAGGACATCAAAGCGGATTCGACCACTGGAGCCTGCTGGGCGTAGGCCGGGCCTACAAATACGCGGACGACAAAATCCTGGCTCAGGCCCATGACGAAATGCTGCAAGCCCTTCAAGCAGAACAAGCGGAGATTCTCTCCCGGCTGGAAGGCAAGCCCCTGTTTGACGAACGAAGGGCTCTTGGCGTGCGCCAGGACAGGATCAAAATCAAGCTCCATTTGGCGGAAAAGAAGGGGCCGCAGACCCGAAAAAGCCTGATCCCCTTGATTTTTTCCTACGGAAACGAGGAGATGAAAGGGCAGATCCTGGAGCCGGGGAGTAACGAGCACGGGGCCTTCCGAAACGCCCAGGGAGTTTCCGCGGGAACGGCCGTGCGCCTGGAAGGCTTGCAGGCCATTTACGACCTGTTCGTGAGTACGCCGGACACGCCTTACCGGGGCTGGATTCGCCGGTGGGAGCCCCGCCTGAACCTTGTGCGGGTTTATTTGATTCAATGCCAGTACACCAAAAAGGATGCGGCGCAATTCGGGTGTCCGGTTTCCCTGGCAGGCGCCTTTCGCAAGGCCATCAACGGATCCCGCGGCACGCCCGTGCGCCTGGATTATTGCTGGCACGGCGTCTTCGCCCTCCTGGGTTGGAGCGGATCCAGCCTGGACGAGCAGGAAAATCGGTAAAATGGTTGAAATATGCTGCAATCAAGGAAAGGCCCCCAAAACCTAATTGCGGCGAGCGCCAACGTTCTCCGTCATCCCCGTGGAGGGATGCGGCGGGATGATTGCGGCAGTTATGCAATCATCATGACGCAATCCCGGAAACGGGGATCCAGCGTCTTTCTGATTTGAAGCACAACCGGAAAGGTAATAAAATGATAGGCCTCGAATCCATCATCCCGTTTTTTATTGCGTCCCTGCTTCTGGCCCTGGCGCCGGGCCCTGACAATATTTTCGTGCTGACCCAATCCGCCGTAAACGGTAAAAAGGCGGGCGTCGCCGTCACCTTCGGCCTGTGCACGGGGGTGATCTTCCACACCACGGCGGTGGCATTAGGAATTGCCGTGTTCATCCAAAACTCGGCCGTGGCCTTCTCAGCCCTAAAATTCCTTGGAGCGGGCTACCTCGTTTATCTGGCCTGGCAGGCCTATAGAACCTCGTCGTCGGTCGATCTGACCGCCGATCCGCTCCAACTCAGCCTGCGGAAGTTGTACTTCCGGGGCATCTTCATGAACGTCACCAATCCCAAGGTGTCCCTGTTTTTCCTGGCCTTCCTGCCCCAATTCGCCGACCCCGCCAGAGGGCCGGTGGGCGTTCAGATATTCATCCTGGGAAGCCTGTTCATCCTGGCGGCCATCCCGGTTTTCGGAAGCATCGCGCTGCTGTCGGGAAGCATCGGGGAAATCCTCACCAAATCGCCCCGTGTGAACAAAATCCTGAACCGGGTCGCCGGAACCGTGTTTTTGGCCTTGGCCGTCAAATTGGCCGTCACCGAAAGGTAAAAAGCAGCATATCGTCAATATGGGGGTACACATTTGAATTCAACAAAACGGGCTGCCCTTTTCCTCACCACCTGCTTTGCACTCTTTCCGTCCATGGCCTACGCCAATATAATTTGGCCGGGGTTAATTGTCACCAATTGCTATTGGAGTTGGCTACCCATCATTTCATTAGGTTTCATATTTGAAGCAGCCATTCTTCGATGGAGGCTGGTTCCAAGCGCGAAAAAGGCCTTACTAATTTCTCTGGCAGCCAACGCATTCTCCTCGACGATAGGCATATTCGCCTTATTCTTGGGAACGTTTAGTTTAGCTACCGTTGAGTATAAAATCACCGGCCGCGAGACTGTCTTTGGCGGTTACGGAGGAACAATCGGAGTCATGTTTGCGGGAACCACTTTTTTTGAGGTTCTGGTCACACGCGTTATCTGGAAGTATCCTTTAAAAAGAACATTTCCCGCTTTTGCCTTGGGAAATCTCCTCTCATACGGGGTGGTTGTTATTGATCTGTTCTTTTTAGGAGGCCCGAGGCAATATTATTAAATTTGAAGCATCTGCTCAAATCTACTTTTGGCGTTTAATCTTGCGCGACTTTGGTTTTCATGAATTGGCACCGGCGTCATTTTTGTTGGGTTTGAAGTCCAAGTGCATCATCGGCGCATTGAATGTTCAAAGCCGGACTTCGTAACCCAACCTATTGTCTTTATAGAAAAATCGTAGGTTGGATTGAGCTTGCGAAACCCAACAAAGCCCCCCTATATCATTCTTAAATATAACGGTCCAAAATCCGCCTTTAATCAATTGATTAATCAACAAACCCGGGACAGGCGACGCCCATCCCGGGTTTTTGTTTTTAGGGAAAAATTGGTTTAGGGCAAACCTTCAATCACCGGAGCAACCGGCTCGCTGTCGCTCCAGGCGCCCATGTCAAAGGCCATGTCGATGAGGCCGTCCAGGGCCTGGTCCAGGCCCGCGTAAAAGTAGCGGTAATCCAAAGAATCCTCTTCGCAATCCCCGCCGAACATGTCCATGAGCAGGGAGGGCATCCACCCGTCGTCCTGGGCGCAGGCCATGTGGTCCGCGATGATTTCAGGGTTTCCATTGTCATCGGAAAAAGCCGTGTATAGACGAATGCTTGCGGCGTTGGGCAGGGCGTCGACCACGCTTTCCATCTGGCTTGCCGTGGCCAGGGCGTCGTCATTGCCCCAAAGGATGGTCACGGGGCATTGGGTCGCCGGACCGAGGGCTTCGTAATCCAGATTGGTAATCAGGCCTTCCATCATGCTGCTGACAAACGACGGCATGGCTTCCGTGTTATCCAGGCAGGGGCTGGCCAAAACCACCCGTTGCACTGCAGGGCCGTCAAACCCGGCCCAACACAAGGCCATAAGGCCTCCTACGGAGTGTCCGTACAAGACCATGTCGTCTGTTTCCGCAATGCCGCCCAACTGGGTCAGAGCCAGATTGGTCGCATCAATGGCCCGGGTCAGAAAATCGTTCTGGTCGGCGTTCAACATCATGTCCTGGATAACGCCGCTGATCCCGCCTTTGTTGAACTGGGGGAAGATGACGATATAGCCCTGGCTGCACAAATGCTCGATGTGGCCCATGTAGATGTCCGGGGCCACCATCAGGAAGCCGTGGAGGAAAATCACCACGGGGGCGCTGTCTCCGTTTTTAAGGACCTCGGGCACATACCACCACACCCGTTCTCCGTCGCCGGAATCCCCCATTTCATATTCAGTATAAGAATCCGTAATGTAAAACTGGGTCGATCCGTAGCCCGTTTCCGGCGGGTCCGGCGGGCTGGGAGCCATGGCCCAAAGACAGACGGGCGAGGCCAGGAGCAGTATTAACGTCGCGACAAGGACTTTTTTCATGGTGCGCCTCCTTAAGGGTTAGGGGTGAAATTTAATTGACTATCAGGTCAATTAATCATTGACCTTACAGTCAATAGTATAATTTTATCGCAGCCTTATTAGCCGCGATTTTATAATTATTACATAATTAAAACAATTTAATAAACTGAAATGGATGAGACAGACGTCCAAGGCATTATACACCAAGAAAGATAATGAATAATAAATGATTAGTTATTGTAACTATACAGTCAATCCCCTCTTGTCAACAAAAAATTTCAACGACCGACCAAAACCTGTTTTGGGGAAAATCCTAAAAGGGATTGAGTTTGAGAAACCCAAACAAAGTGTGCCTAAACCATGCAGTCGAGGATACGAAGCATTAACGCGTAATCGTTTTCGACGCGCTTCCCTATGGAATGAATACAAAACCTGATTTCAACAAAAGAAATCATTGAAAACTTTATGGTTTCAGGATGTTACAATATGCATTCCCACGCGTACAGCCCTTATCGCAAAAAAACTACTGCGCGACAAGGGCTGACAGCATGGGAACGAGCCGTTGGGTTGAGCTTGCGAAACCCCACAAAAAGCCTCAGACGCCTTGGTTTGGCATTACCCCCGCGCATCTTTCCTTGACTCCCCGCGCACCCTGTGGCATAGATTTTGGTGAGTTATGTCAGGTGAAAGCCATCCCGACTCGTAAAGGCGGGATGGCTTTTTTTACGGCCGCTCCGCAAAACCTTAATAACCATTTAAGATTATGGAGTTTTGTAAGGCTATGCGGCTGGTGATGATTGACAATTACGACTCGTTCACCTTCAACCTGGTGCAGCTTTTTTACGAATTCGACGTCCAGGTGGAGGTCTACCGCCATGACGAAACCAGCCTGTCCCATATAGAACAGCGCAATCCCGACGCCATTTGCATATCGCCGGGCCCCAAAACGCCTTCCCATGCGGGCGTGAGCAAGGATGTGGTGCGCCATTTCGGGGCCCGGGTTCCCATCCTGGGCGTGTGCCTGGGCATGCAGGTGATCAACGAGGTATACGGAGGCCGCACGCCCAAAGCGCCGGTATGCGTGCACGGCAAGTGCTCCATGGTCAGCCACAAGGGCATAGGCGTGTTCCAGGGCCTGCCCTCCCCGTTTCGGGCCGCCCGGTATCACTCCCTGTGCGTGGACGTCCTCTCCCCTGAACTGGAGGTCACCGCCATTTCGGACGACGGCGTTATCATGGGAGTTCGGCATCGGGTCCATCCTATCCACGGCGTGCAGTTTCATCTGGAATCTTTCATGACCGAATACGGGCTGGAAATGGCCGCCAATTTTCTGGAGCAGGCCTGCCGGGGAGTAAAAATCCCGCCGCCGGGGTTAGAGCGCTATCCCCGCGCACAGGGGGAAGTCCATGTCTTCGCCTGATTTTCCAAGCCGCACTGTCGCTGTCAAAGCCGTAAAAACATCCCCCGGCTCCGACGCCGGCTTTCTGGATCTGGCCCGTGAGATCGGCAAGACCAGTTACAGCGCCGTGCTCATGAGCGGAGGCGACCTGGATTGCTCCCGCTATTCCCTGGCTTTTTCCGAGCCGGTGTGCTGCTTGAAATCCTTCGGCGCCAAAATCATCCTGGAAACCGCACAGGATAAAATATCCTGGGAAGGGGATCCCCTGGCCGAACTGGACCGCCTGATTCAATCATTCGCCCCGGATTTTGACTTGGGCGCCCTCCCCTTCGCCGGAGGCCTGGCCGGCTATGCAGCCTATGAGCTGAAAAACGTGATTGAAAAGCTGCCCCAGACCGCCGAGGACGACTTGGGCCTGCCCGACCTTTTCTTTTTTCTTCCTTCTAAAATAATGATCCACGACCGTCATGAAAGCGCCCTGACCTTTTTGGAACTGGAAACCGGGCTGCCGCCCATGGCGCCGGACCCGTCCCACGATTTTTGCGGCGGCGATCATTTAAAAACCGGCGTTCCGGTCAGCAATTTCAATCCCAAAGACTACATGCGGGCCGTGGAAAAGGTCATCGCCTACATCCAAGAAGGCGACATCTATCAGGCCAACCTGTCGCAACGGTTTCAGTTTTCCTTGGAAGGCAATCCCTTCGCCTTGTGGGAGCGGCTGTTCGCCAGAAACCCGGCCCCCTTTTATGCGTTCATCCACGCCGGAGACCATCAGGTCGTGTGCACCTCCATGGAGCGCTTTCTCTACCGCAAAGGGTCGTACATCGAAACCCGCCCCATCAAAGGCACCCGCCCCCGGGGAAAGACGCCGGAGGAAGACCGGCGCATGAAGGAGGAACTGGCCTCCAGCGTTAAGGAGCATTCCGAGCTGTCCATGATCGTGGACCTGTTGCGCAACGATATTTCCAGGATATGCGTGGGAAAAAGCGTAAAAGTGACAGAGCATCGCCGGCTGGAAGCCTACGAAAACGTGCATCATGCGGTTTCCATCGTGGCCGGGGAGTTGAGGCCGGACATAACGCCGGGGGAAATCCTACGGGGAACCTTTCCCGGCGGGTCCATAACCGGATGCCCCAAAATTCGATCCATGGAGATCATCGACGAACTTGAACCCCACGTCCGGCACGTGTATACTGGGTCCATCGGCTATCTGGGCTGGCACGAAAACATGGACTTGAACATCGCCATCCGCACGGCTGTCCGCAAAAAGGACAAGGCCTATTTTTCCGTGGGCGGCGGCATTGTTTTCGATTCCCAACCGGCCGACGAGTTTGACGAAACCCTCCACAAGGGCCGCACCCTTTTGGAAACCCTGAAATCCCTATAAAACCGGAACCCCCATGAGCGACAAACAGGAAACCGCGTGCGCTCCCAAGGAACGCATCATCTGGCTTAACGGAGCATTTCTCCCTGAATCCCAAGCCCGCATATCCCCCCTGGATCGGGGGCTTTTGTTCGGCGACGGATTGTTTGAAACCATACGCGCCCAAAACGGCGAGCCCATGTTTCTGGAGGATCACCTGGAGCGCATAAAGGCGTCGGCCCGGCGCTTCAACCTGCCTTGGAACGGCGGTCTGGATTGGGACGGCATCCTCATAGGGCTCATCCGAAAAAACAACCTGCAGGACGGCCTTGCCCGGCTGAAAATCGTGCTCACCCGGGGATGCGCCCCCGGCCTGGGCCTGCCCCACGCCTCCAATCCCACCTGCATGGCCCTGGCGGAAAACTATCTGGCCCCGGCCAGCGGCGCCTACGCCCAAGGCTGGGACCTTTACATCCCGGAGCAAAGCATCTCCCCGCCTCTTTCCGGGCATAAGACGCTGAACTATCTGTATTACATGGCCATGAAGCAAGAGGCCATCGACAACGGCTGCCACGAGGCCCTAATCCTGGATAAAGACGGCATGGTCGCCGAAACCTGCACGGCCAACCTTCTGGCTTATGACATTAACGGGTGGTACACCCCGGCCACCCATTGGCGTCTGCCCGGTACGGCCTTCAAACAGGTGGAACGGCTTTTAAAACGGCAGGGGCATATCATCCGCAGGCAGCCCGTCATGGTCAGGCAATTGGCCAACGCCCAATGGGTTTGGGCGCTCAACAGCCTCATGGGGATCATGCCCGTGCATTCCATAGGCGGCCAGCCCCTGGCCTCCCTGAACAACGACTCCGCCGCCGCCCTTCGCGCCCAACTTTTTATGGGGTGATATATCCCTACAGCATATCCATTTGATTTTTCTGAAACCAAACTTGGCCGCGTCATTTGGTTGATTTGTTCACACCAGAGCCAAAGACGGCGTCCGCTGACGCCCTGTGAACGTTTGATTAAGGGTTGCCGGACCACAAAGAAATGTTGTATTAAAAAATATTCCATATAAATAGGCCCTTATTTGCCCGGGAGACGGAATCATGCTTAAACATCTACGAATAAAAAACTTCAAGCTATGGAAAGATACAGGGGACATCCAAATGGCCCCCATCACATTGCTTTTCGGCGCGAACAGTTCCGGCAAATCCAGCATTAGCCAGTTGCTGATGATGTTAAAGCAAACCGTGGAATCGCCTGACAGAAAAGCCGTCTTGTTCCCAGGGGACGCCAACTCGGCCGTGCAGCTTGGCTCTTATAAAGAGATGGTACATGGGCGCAATCCTCGAAATGATATTGAGTTTGCATATACTTGGGATCTTCCGGAAGTACTTAACATCCAAGATCCGATTTCGGATGAAGCCTTTTTTGTTGACGTTCTGGGTTTTAACGCGAAAATCGGATTAAAAAACTCTACGCAGCAAACCATCTTCCTTGAATCTTTTAACTATGCTCTGTCATTTAATGAACGGGCGGTTTCATCTGTCGGTTTGCTAAAAAAAACGGGAGAAGATGTTGAGTATAACTTTTTTGGTAGGCCTTCAGGGGGTAGTTAGCCCGGGTTACTGATCCATGCAAGGTCTGTGGGTTGGTTTTTCAGGAAGTCGGAGATAATTTGGACGAGTCTGGGATACACAGGAAGGCCGTGCATTCTTAAGGTATGTTTGAGGCTGAGGATGCGTTCCACCCAGCGGTCGCCTTTTTCGCTTTGGGTTCCCAGGCTCCGTTTGCGCCAGATCACCCCGTAACGCAAGGCCCTTTCCGCCCGGTTGTTGGTAGGGTCAACGCCCGGCTCGGACAGGCAAAGCCAAAG
>NZ_AUCT01000043.1 GCF_000429905.1 Desulfatibacillum aliphaticivorans DSM 15576
AATTTAATGGTCTTTGGTATTCATTCCCACGCACAGCATGGGAACGAGAGCAAAGGACGAAGACCTTGGATTCCCGATAGGGACGCTCGGGAATGGCGCCCCTCATCCTGACCTTCCCCCGCCGGTGGGGAAGGTATGAAGGCCAGGGCGAGCCCTGCCCGAGGGTTGGGAGACCCAACCCCTGCGCGGGCGCAGCAAGCGGCGCCCCTACGCAAACCGGATAATGATGATTGTCGGCCGTATTTTTGTTCGAAGGGAGGATGGGGCGGAGGTATGCATTCCCGCGTACAACATGGGAACGAGTCCTACCCATCCTGACCTTCCCCCCGCCAGGGGGGAAGGGATCATGATTCCCGGGCTCCGGTTTATAATTCAGATCATAGACCCAGGCTTAGGTCTTGATTTTAAAGTATTACTTCCAAACCCGAAGATGGAATAATTCCTTGTTTTTAACCCAACGGGGCGTTAGTCAAAAGCCTCGGAGGTTTTCCAAACCTCCCAGACCTTGCCCACCAGATCCGGGCCGGGCTTGAGGGTTTGTTTGCCGGGCTTCCAGCCCGAAGGCGTGGCTTCCGTGCCCTTGCTCTGACGCACATGCTGGAAGGCCTGCACCTGGCGAAAGGACTCTGACACGTTCCTGCCCACGGGCGGGGTGAGCACCTCGTAGCCCTGGACCACTCCGTCGGGATCGATGATAAAACGGCCGCGGGTTTCCACTCCGCCGTCCTCGTCGTAAATGCCGTACAACGTGCCCACCTTGCCGCCGGCGTCCGACAGCATGGGGAAGGGAACCCCGCCCTCCACCATCTTGGAAAGCTCGTGATCATCCCACATTTTATGCACAAACACGCTGTCCACGCTCATGGAAAGAATCTGCACCCCCAGTTTTTCAAATTCCGCATTCTTCTCGGCGACCGCCGAGATTTCCGTCGCTCAGACAAAGGTGAAATCGCCCGGATAAAAGCATAACAGCACCCATTTGCCCAAATATTCGGATAATTGCACCGTAACAAACTCACCCTTTAAATAAGCCGGAGCCGTAAAATCCGGAGCTTTTTTTCCAACCTTGATCATGCCTGCCTCCTTGCTTTTTGCCTGGTTTGTTGGTTGCGGTGACGCCGTTTCCTTCGCCTCTTCCCCCACGGGCCCCCCTGTGGGGCGGGCGCAGCCGGGGCTGAATTCCTTCGGCATAGACTCCTCCTATGATTTGCATTGATATTTATAATGTTACACGGGCTCTTGCCAAGATTTTATCTATGATACGCCGCCTCCCTTTTCAGGGCAAGAAAAAATGACACTCATTCCTAATTAGATATGGGACATACTTGACCTGAGCCAAATGGGTTCATATACTTCCTACACAAGAACACTTTCGAGGGTTGGCGAGGACTCTATGACGAAATTTACCGGCATCAATCATTTGGCAATGGCCACCGGCGATATGGAAAAAACCATACGCTTTTGGAGAGACCTGTTGGGAATGCGCCTGGTAGCGGGTTTGGGCAGGCCCGGGTTCAGGCATTATTTTTTTGAAATCAGCGAGAATGACTGCATCGCCTTTTTTGAGTGGGACGGCGTGGAACCGGTTGAAAAAAAGGACCACGGCTATCCGGTTCGCGGGCCGTTTGTTTTCGACCATCTCTCCATCGGCGTGGAAACGGAAAAGGAGTTGTACGACCTGAAAGACAAGCTGGAGGCGGCGGGGTTTTCCGTGTCCGACGCCATGGATCATGGCTTCATCCATTCCATATACGCCTTTGACCCCAACGGAATTCCCATCGAGTTTTCCTGGCCGGTTCCAGGCAGGGATATCAGAAAGACCCCGGTTTTGGTGGATAAAGGCCCTTCGGAAACCGCCCTGGAAGGGCCGGACCCGCAGCCCGGGCAATGGCCGGATGTCACCAAGCCAACGCCGCAGGATTGGCGGGTCGCTTTCGCCGGCGCAGGCATGGATCTTTTTGAAAAGCCCAACCATTTTGGAAAAAAGGAGGAAAATTGATTTTTTCGACTTGAATCAAGGACTACCAGGGCTTTCAGGTGTAGTTTTTGCTTGTCAAGACAATGGAAAACGGTCCTCATAATTAGGAGGTTCGCAAAATGAAGCACCTGAACATTATTGAAGTGAACGACTTCAACGACCTGAGCCTGAGCAAATATTTGGTTCACGATTCTCCGTATTTCAAGATCCTCAACTTCAATTTCAGAGCCGGGCAAAAGCTGCCCATCCACTCCCATCAGATCGACGGCCAGCTTTCCATCCTGGTTCTGGAAGGGGAGGGCGAGTTCTTGGGAGGCGAAGGCGCGGCCATTCCCGCCAAGCCGGGAGACATCCTCATCTCCGAGATTTCGGAGCCCCACGGCATTAACGCCGTTACGGACATGCGCGTGCTTGTGACCATCGCGCCTCCTATTTAAGACGCTCGCAAAAAAGGGCCTGGTGCGGGTTGACAATTGGGCCTGTCTTGTGATGCCGGCACGCTGTTATGAACAAGAATTCCTCCAATCAAACCCCCAGAGAAACCTGGGGAAGTAAAATCGGTTTCATCGCCGCCTGTATGGGCGCGGCCATCGGCCTGGGCAATATCTGGCTTTTTCCCTGGCGATTGGGGCGCTACGGCGGCGCCGCCTTTTTAATCCCCTACCTGTTGTTCGTGTTCGGGCTGGTCCGGTTCGGCCTGGCCGCGGAGCTCGCCCTGGGCCGCAGGGAGCAGCGGGGGCCCATGGGGCGCCCTGTCCCAAGTGTTCGGACGCTTGCATCCCGGCCTGGGCAAGCTGTTGGGGCTGATTCCCGTGCTGGCCGTCTCGGGCATCCTGGTGTTTTACTCCATCGTGCTTGGTTGGATCATCCGGTACTTCTGGCTTTTTATCAGCCGCGATCTTTCCGGCTCCGATTTTTCCGCCCTGTTCGGGAATTTTGCAGGACAAGCAGCCTCCATGCCCTGGCACGTCCTGGCCATAGGGGTAACCGCGTTTATCGCCGCACAGGGGGTGCAAGCCGGCCTGGAGCGCATCAACAAGGCGGCCATGCCCCTGTTGTTCGGGATTCTCGCCATTCTCCTGGTGCGCAGCCTGACCCTGCCCGGCGCCCTGGACGGCCTTGCGTTCTTAACCAAGCCGGATTGGACATATCTTTGGGACATCCAGACCTGGATCATGGCCCTGGGCCAGAGCTTTTTCACGGTCAGCCTGGGCGGCATGCTCATCTACGGCAGCTACCTGGACGACGGCATGGACATCCCCAGCGCCGCGTTGACCACCGCGGTCATGAACAGCCTGGCTTCCTTTTTGGCCGCCTTTGTGATTATCCCCGCAACCTTTGCCTTTGGCGTGGACGCCGCAGCCGGGCCGGAGCTGATGTTCGTAACCATGCCCCGGATCTTTGACGTCATGCCAGGAGGCCGGGTGTACGGCGCCTTGTTTTTCTTCAGCGTGATTCTGGCGGGATTGTCGTCGGCCTTGAATCTGGTGGAAGTTCCCGTGGAAGCGTTGATGGATCAGTTGAAGCTGCCGCGTAAAAAAGCGGCGGTTCCGGTCGCATGCATCGCCCTGGGGATCGGGTTGTACCTGGATCTTAACATGGGCGTGTTCGAAAAATGGGTGGATCTTTTTACAATTTATATGCTTCCCGCCGGAGCTTTGATCATCGCCGTGGGCCTGTTCTGGATTTTAGGGGCGGACGCAGCCCTAAAGGCCATAAACACCGGATGCAAAAAGCCCTGGACCCGCGGCCTGATCAAATACCTCTCCTGGGTTTTCGTTCCCGTCTGCCTCCTCGTCTGGATCCTCGGCATGGCCCTGGGTGGAATCGGGTAGGGGGGAATCATGGCAGACATGCCATTCCGCCAGCACAAAGGCTTCTTTCCAAATAGCACATCATTTTAACATCTCTTTGTTATTCCCTGACTTTCAGGGGCTTGTACACTATTAAATATGATTTTTATTTAATCTTGAACAAGGGCCTTTTTAGAGAAAAATGGCGGCCAAGCGGGTGGAAATGTTTTTTGTTTAAGGCGTTGAAAATGAATCCTCCCAATTATTCTCTATGCCGTCGGATTGCTCCGCATGAAGGGATGGGCATCTGCCGTGTTTTTATGGAAATTTTTTCTCCAGCCTTGTCCGAATCCTTATCCTGGCTCCGCGTAATCCGACCTACATACCGCTTTGCGACTCCGGCAGGATACTGGCTTGTGGGGTTGCTCAAATGCCCAAAGACAAAGACGCTGGATTTCCGATAGGGACGTTCGGGAATGACGGGCTGTGGGACGTTGGATTCCCGATAGGGACGCCTGGGAATGACGGGTTGGGGTGACCAACCCCTATGCGGGCGCAGCAAGCGGCGCCCCGGACGCTCGGGAATGACGGGGGATGGGACGCTGGATTCCAGATAGAGAAGCACGGGAATTCCATGAATGGAGACCTTATATTATGAAATATTCCATTTGCATGAGGCAGGTGTTTATTTTTATAATTTTCATTTTTATTTCAACGCTATTGAACGACTTTGTAAGGCTTCCAACAAATTACTACTTAGCTAATTTCGGATTTTTTAATAGTAGTTCAAGTAATGAGTTCCTTGCGATATTCAAGGCGGAGTTCTATTCAAGCATCCTTGACATTGTTTACTATATCGGAATGGGATGGCTGCTATCGAGAGTTATGAAGACGCGCCAATATTTCTGGGCTGCGCTTTATTGCATTTTGCTGGTGACATTCTATTTAGTATACTCAAGACCTTATTGTTATACAATGAAATTGAATGACTTTTTTGTTTCATACAAATCTGTGACTATTATTACTCCTGCTTTTTTCATCGGCGTTTTGCTTGATCAAAGGCGGAAACAAAAAAGAAGTAACCGGGAACAACTTAACGGGGGCGCTCACGATAAATAAGCGTATAAATGGGTGAAGTCGAGATTTGGATGCGATGCCGCCCTATTGAAAAGACTTTCAAACCACGGAAAGCACGGCTGTCCGGGAAATTTTCGGTTCCGTGTTTTCCGTGATTAAAATAATGATTTTCAGGCTTGGTTTAAAACTTCGGGGGCTGAAAACAGCAAACGCCGCATGATCGAAATCATGCGGCGTTTTGTTAGGCTGGTGCCGAGGGACAGAATCGAACTGCCGACACGCGGATTTTCAGTCCGCTGCTCTACCGACTGAGCTACCTCGGCTTGGCCTTATGTCTTTGCCGGTTTGCGTTACCGCCAAAGTGGGACCGTATATAGGAGTTTGAGCCGAAGATGTCAAGGAGAAAATCCGCTCTGGTTAAGAATTTGTTTGATCTTTTATCTGCTGGCCGGGATTGGCCGTTTTACGCCATAAAGCGACGCACGGCAATTGGTTTGGAGCCGATCCCGGCCTCACGATCAAATCGTCCTTTTGCTCCTGTATTGTTTAATAATTCCAGCGTCTAACGCGGAAAAAAGGCCGCTTTTTCCGGGCGGGGCCGGTTTCGCCTCCAGACCCCGCCCGTCAAGGATATTTTCAGGAAATCCCGAAAAAAAATTTCCCTGCCCAAGGGCCGATCCGAACATTTTTTGAAAAAAAGTTCAGTTTTTTTTCGGCCTATGAAAAGCGCGTCGGGACTTTTTATAAATCCCGGTCCAAGCAATCAGGTATTGCGGATAAAATCCCTGGGCCGGAATTCCTCCAGCGTCAGAGCCTCGCCGGGGCAGGTGGACACGCAATTGCCGCAGCCGAAGCAACTGGCCAGATCGATGACCGCAACGTCCTCGCACTCAATGGCGTGAAACTGGCACCGGTCCACGCAGGTTCCGCAGCCCAGGCACGCATCCTCGTCCAGCTTCACCCGGAATCGGGACGGCGCAAAGGCTTCGTACTTCACCTGGTTGACGGCAAACAACCCCGTGCAGCAGCACGAGCAGCAATTGCACAGGGCCACGTCCGACTTGACGTTGTTGCGGGTCATATGCACCAGTCCTGCGTCCTCGGCGGCCTTGAGCTTGGCTAAGGCCTCCTCTGTGGTGATTTCCGCGCCGATCCCGCGCTCCAGGGCTTCCATGCCGAATTTGTTGATCAGCATGCAAATGTGGGCGTCCTCGGGCGCCGGGCAATCCGGGCTTTTGTTCAAACGATGCCGCGTGGCCCGGCAAACGCACGGTATGGCCACGATCTGCCGGGCGTTTTCAATAATATGCCTGGCCGAGTCCTCATCCAGGACCGTGGACCGCGTATCCACTGCAGCCTCCACGGGGATGGTCCGCATCATGGGCGGCACGTTGAGCTTTTTCCACGTGGGAAAAATCTCCTGCATTTCCTTGCGGATCATGCGGTCCCACAACTCCACCATGTCCATGCCGATTCCCGGAGTGAGCAGCACCGCGTCCCGGAGTTCGATCAAACCGGGATACAAAACGTAAACTTCTTCTTCCGCTTGCACTTTCTGGTTTTTGCAAATCGCTCCAAAATGGCGAAGGACCTTCAGGATGCTTCTGACCTCCTCCACCGGAACGCCGGTTTTTTCGGACAACTGCGGGGCGTCGCCCGGAAGCGCGGCCGCCACTTTTTGCTTTTCTTCGGTGTCAAACAGGGTGGAAAGGATGGTCCCAAGGGTTTCCGATTTGGGATAGCCCAATTTTTTTGCATAAAATTTTAAGGGTTCCGGCGTTTGCATTTGTTCTCCTGATTTGTATTAATCGATCATTTCCAAAGCGTGGTTGATTTCCCCAAGCACGGGCTCCTGGGCTTTGGAGGCGAAGCCTTCCAGGGCCTGTTTGGCCTTTTCTCCGCCGATCCTGCCCAGGGCCCAGGCGATCATGCCCAAAACCCGCTCGTCGTCATGCTCGCCAAAGGCTTTGATCAGGTCGTCCACGTACATCGGGTCCAGGGTATTGCCCATGACCCGGGCCACGTTCATCTTCCAGCGCCAGATATGCTTGTAGCCCATATAAAACATGTGGGGCCAGATTTTGGTCTCAAAATACTCCTTGTCCATGTGCAGGAGCTTGGGCAGTTCAAAGTCTCCGGCCTTGGCCGCCGCTTTCTGATTTACGGGCAGGTCTTTCGCCAGCCAGGGGGCGTTGCGCGGGCACACGTTTTGGCAGCGGTCGCAGCCGTAGACGAAAAGCCCCATGGCTTCCCGAATTTCCAACGGCGTGATGCCCCGGCCGTAATAGCTGAGAAAGGAGATGCACTTGCGCGGGTCCAGCCTGCCGTTGCCTTTTAAGGCTTTGGTGGGGCAGGCGGCAATGCAGGCGTTGCGGCACCAGTCCGGACACCCGAACCGCATGGTCGGCTCGTCCGCTTCGAATTCCCGGTCCACCACCACGGCGATGGGAAAGCTAAAGGAACTTTGGGCCTCGGCCTTGCGGGAGTAAAACAGGCAGTTTTTGCCAAGGGTTCCCAGGCCGGCCCGGGTGGCGGCCGCGCGGTGGGGAAGGTTGAAAGGAACCTTGGAGTTGATCCCGCCTTCCCGCAGAAAATTTCGGAACGCCTTGATGCGCAGGGCAAGGCCGTCTTTGGTCACCCGGTCGTCGTCCAGGTAGCACCGGCCGAAATGGCGCTCCATGGAAGGGGGGAAGGACTTTTGGAAATATCCCTCCAGCAGCACAATGATGGATTTTCCCTCGGGCATGATGTTGGCGGGATCGGTCCCTTGTAGCAGGGAAAGGCCCATCTTTTCAGCCCAGCCGTATTCCTCCTGGTGGGCCTCCAGGTAATCCTTGGAATTGTCGAAAGGCTCCATGGTCGTGATTCCCACGTCCACGAATCCATTGTCATAGGCGGCTTGCATCACGTCTTGTTTGGTGATCACGTCTGTCTCCTTGGCGAAAAAAATTTGGGATGTCCTGGGGCGGATTATTCCATCATCAGCGGCCCAGTTGGGTTGAAAACGCGCCGGGAAATTTGCGGCGCCTGGGGGAACTCCCGAACCCCGGACGAAAGGCTTGGAGACCGCTCCCGCTCCCTTTCGACCTGAGGCGCTTCAATTATACCTGCTTCCTGTCTTAAAATAAAGAGCGCTCGTTAGAATTTTTTGCCTAACCATTTATTTCCTGTCTGAATCTTGATCTTCGATTAATTATACCGATTGGTATAGTATCCGTAAAATCCCCTCGATTGTCAACGCAATTTCAAGCGGCATTTCCTTTAGCCGTCTTAGGGCTTCCAGTGCATCTCAGGACACAACAATTTGGGCTTGCTGATGATATAGGCAAAATCATTGTTCAATGGCCCGGCTTGTGCTAAATTTTGCAACTAAATGAAAATGCAGGCGCGGGGCTCGGCTTACGTTCGGAGAAGTGCAACGTTAGCCTCCTGTTTGCAATATCCGATACAATCGTTCTCCCGAAGAAAAATCCACTCCCACAGCAAGAAGGATGCAATGAAAGTATTCATCAGCTACACCCAGCAGGATAAGAAGCACGCGGACCTCATTGCGGACAAACTTCGCGGCGCCGGGCATGGAGTCTGGTACGACGGATGGAAGATCAAGGCCGGGGACAACCTGCTTGAGAAAATCAATCAGGGCGTGAAGGAGGTTGACGCCTTCATCATCATTATCAGCAAGGACTCCCTGAGCTCCAAATGGTCCATGCACGAGTATTCGGCCCTGGCTTTCGGCGAGCTGTCCAGCCCCTCGACGCGGATTATCCCCGTCCTGGTGGATAAAAGCACGGTGCCCCAATATCTGGCCCGATACCAGTACGTGGACCTGTCCGAAAATCTCGACCGGGGCCTGAACGAGATCCTGGGTTTTTTGTCGGACGAGCCGCCAGCCGCCAAAATAGGGGCTGGCCGGGAGAGAACCTACACCCAGGCCCTTGCCTCCCTGACCAGGGCGCTGAACGCCGGGAGGCTGTCTTTGTTTTGCGGCGCCGGGACGTCCATTGGCGCGGGCATTCTATCCTGGGACAATTTGCTGCTTATGCTGCTGGAATCCATGATGATCCGCATGTCCAGGGAGCACTCCCTGTCCGTAGAGGAAGTGGATCCCATGGAGTTCCAAAGAAGCTACAGCCCCTCCGCTCTGGTGGTTGGGAAATATCTGAAGACCAACCTGGGCAACGACTTTCTGCCCCAGCTTCGCGACGCCCTGTACTCCAAGAATCCCAAGTCGTGCGCCATCATCGAAGCCATTGTGGATCTGGCCCGGCCTCAGCGGGACGGCAAACCCCTGGACTCCATCGTGACCTTCAATTTCGACGGTCTCATCGAAGAGGCTTTGTCCGCCAATAACATCCGGCACATCGCCATTTACGAAGAAGGCATGCGCTACAGTTGCAGCGAACTGCCCATTTACCACGTCCACGGATACCTGCCGCGCAAAGGGAGAATCAAAAAAAACACGGACGTGGTGTTCTCGGAGGACGCCTATCACAACCAGTTTATCGATCCCTTTTCGTGGTCCAACCTGATCCAGTTGAACAAGCTGAGCCAAAACACCTGCCTGTTCATCGGCCTGAGCCTGAACGATCCCAATTTGCGCAGGCTGCTCGACGTGGCCTACCGGAAAAACCCGTCCCGGGAGCTGAACCACTACGTCATCAAAAAGGTTCCCAGCCATTCCGAAGGAACCATCAACAGCCTGGCCCTTCTTCTGGAAGAACAGGACGCCAATGAACTGGGCCTGAATGTGGTCTGGGTCAGGGAATACTCCCACATCGCGCCGTTCCTCACGGAAATCGCCGGCGCCAAAGCATAGCTGCTTAACCGCTAAACTGCATAACGGCCTGCCTCCGGCGGCCCGCTTTTGAAAAAGCGGGGCAAAACTTTTTAAATGGCGTTGCGCGCAGGGCGTATGCCAAGAATTGCGGCTGACCGACTGCGGCGGCGAACAAGGCTTCCAGGGCCGCAACAAACAGGTCAGCCCGGTTAAATGTAGCCGCGCCCCCTGTGGGCGCCTTATTGACGCGCAAGCGCGTCCATGGCAGGCACGGGGGCCTGCACTACACTGCCATAGGGAAATCGTTGGCCTGATCCTTCTCCTTTGCGTTTTGACCAACAACGATATGTAATGCCTTGATTTGCCGCTTTAGGTAAAACTCTTGCAGATAACATTGTAATGTTTATCGAGATAATAAAGCCCGAAGAGTTCACCATGTATAGAGTTTAATCCCACAATTTCTTCGCTTACAAACCGGATAGGAAAGGACTCTCTCATTAAAATGCTACGCATCTGGCGAAAATCCTCCTCTCCCGGTTCAACCAAGCCATGCCAAAAGTCTATGCCGGTCCGGCCGCTGTCATCGAGAGCCATTACCGGTTTTAGATACTCGACTTCTTCAGGCGATCCCCAAAAAATATACCCGAGATACGTGTTACCGTGTTGGTCGAAAAAAAACGTTTTAACGATAACCTGGAAATCCTCAATTTGTTTGATTTCCCTGACAGGTCTGACTGTTTCCTCACTTTCAACAGAGTCATCCATAGGAAAAAACCAGACAGGAGTCTCGACAAAGTCTTTTGGCGTTAGTTCAGACAGCTGTTTGTCCATTTTTGTACCTATTGATGAAGCGCGAAGGAATACTATTTCATCAATACAACCTTCGTGCGTTGATTTCCGGAAAGCCGGCCTTTAGGATTTTATCGGCGGCTTTTTGGATGTTGTAAGGGACGTAGCAGATGGTCAGGGCGTTCATTTTGGTGTCCCAGATCACGTATTTGGCGTTGTTATCGCCGTCCCGGGGCTGGCCCACGCTGCCCACGTTGACGATGGTCTTGCGGTTGTCCAGAAGCCAGCCGCCTTCCAGCAGGGGATAGGTAATGACGTTGTGGCCGTCAAAGGCCACCAGATCCAGGTTGTGGGTGTGGCCCACAAAGCACAGCTTGTAAGGGACCGAATCCCACATGCGGGATATGGCGCCCTGATCCGCTTCAAACAGGTATTTGTGGATGGAGTCGGGCGGAAAGCCGTGCACGCCCAGGGCGCCGTGAAACTCGATGTTCACGGGCCATTTTTTAATGCGTTCCACGCTTTCGGGCTTGAGCATTTTACGGGTGAGCAGAGCGGTTTTCTTGGCCTGGGGGTTGAAATAATGTAGAATGTCGTCGTCGTACACAGCTTCTTCGTGGTTCCCCAGGATGGAGGGGATTTTATTTTCCCACAGGAGCTGCAGGACGGGTTCGGGGTCGGCGCCGTACCCCACCACGTCTCCCAGGCAGACGCAGGCGTGCACATTTTTAATTTGCATATTTTCCAGGACAGCCGTAAATGCTTCCAGATTGGCGTGAATATCAGAAATAACAGCAATTCGCACAGTCGCCCGCCCTTGAAAAATTATGGTTGAATGATATTAGGCCTTGACAAGAAAGGCTATTTTCCTTACATACCGCTTTTTATGTTGTGGTGTCTACCGAATATAGGCCCGCACCAGCTAACGAAAGTGAAAAATATATAAATCGGCGATTGAAAAAACAATGCCGGCCAAGGAGGATGCAACATTGGCGAATCATAAGTCCGCTTTGAAAAGAGCAAAACAGAACACCATCAAGCAAATGCGCAACCGTTCCTACAAGACCCGTCTCAGGAATATGGTCAAGAAGGTCAACCAGGCTGTGGAAGCCCAGTCCGTCGATGAAGCCAAAACTATTTTGGTGGAAACTCAGTCGATCATCGATAAGTGCGCGAGCAAGGGCGTAATCCACAAAAACACCGCTTCCAGGAAGATTTCCCGCCTTGCCAAAAAGGTAGAGGCCCTGGCCGGTTAGGTTACCGAACTTGTAGTGAATGGGTGCGGCGGCTGCGCTGCACGGCCGGGCTTCAAAGCCTTGGCCGATACGGCAGCGCGCCGACCGATCCCCATTAAAAACCTTCAAAATATGCTTCCATCCGATGGCGGATTTTCATAGCCAGGCGCGTGGTTAACACCGACAACGCCTGGTTTTTGTTTGCCTGGGTGGCCGCCAGGTTTTCGCTCACCACCTGATAGGTCTCGTATTCCGAAATCTTGTCGTCCGCCCACAACACCCGGCCGTCTTCATCAAGCAATTCCAGAGACAAAATCATTTTCACCCTGCGCAGGGCTGAATCCCCGGACGACCTGCGCGCGGCATTCTCATCCAATAAAGACGCGATGGACCCCGCCAAAAGCACGTTGGCCTCGGCGCGGCTGTGGGCCAGGGTGAATTTTTGCTCCCGGGTGAACTCCCGGATCAAACCGTTTGTTATCATGGTTTCCAGGCCGGTTTCGGCTGTTTCGTTATCCAAAACCGGTATGAAAACGGCCCGCACGGGGTCGCCGGGCCTGGCGCCTCCGGAAAAATGATATCCGCAGGCGCACAGGCTTAACATCAATACGGGTAAAACCAGACGCAAAAGAGCCTTTTGCATAGGGCGGTCCCTGAACCTTTCCTGCAGCGGCTAAACCACCACATTGACCAGTTTGTTCTTGACCACGATCACCTTGCGAATGGGCTTGCCGCCCATGAACTTTTGGACCTTTTCATCGGCCAGAGCCATTTCCTTGATCTTTTCATCGTCCGTGTCCAGGGGCACGTTCAGCTTGCTGCGCAGCTTGCCGTTGACCTGGAGCACCACAACCACCTCGTCGGCGGTCAGGGCGTCTTCCCGCCATGCGGGCCAAGGGGTTTCAAGGACGCACTGGGTTTTTCCGAACAGGCTCCACAACTCTTCGGTAAAATGGGGCGTCATGGGCGAAATCAGCAGGATGACGGCCTCCACGGCGGCGCGAAGCACGCCGGCGCGTTTTTCGTCCTGCAGGTTGTCGTTCAGGCCGTAGACCATGTTCACCAGTTCCATGACCGCGGAAATGGCCGTGTTAAAATGGAACCTGCCGTCAATGTCCTCGGTGACCTTTTTAATGGTCTGGTGCGTTTTCTTGTACAGGTCCTTGAGATAGCCGTCCAGGTCGTCCGGGCTTCCCTCGAAGGGCTGCGCGTCCTTGACCTCGTCCATATGGGCGGCGAACATGCGCCAGACCCTCTGGAGGAACCGGTAGGACCCTTCCACGCCTTCCTCGCTCCAGTCCAGGTCCCGTTCCGGGGGCGCCGCAAACAGGCAGAACAGGCGGATGGTGTCCGCGCCGTATTTTGCCAGCAGTTCTTCCGGGTCCACCACGTTCAATTTGGACTTGGACATTTTTTCCACGCGGCCGGCTTCAACAATCTTGCCGCACTTGGTGCAGGTGCGTTCGTCGCCGCTTCCTTCCACTTCATGGGGAAACAGCCAGCCGTGCTCGGGGCACTTGAGGGTTTCCTTGCAGACCATGCCCTGGGTCAGGAGCCGGGTGAAAGGCTCTTTAAAGTCCACCAGGCCGAAGTCGTTCAGCACCCGGGTGAAGTAGCGGGAGTACAGCAAGTGCATGACCGCGTGCTCCACGCCGCCGATGTACTGATCCACGGGCATCCAGTATTTGACCGCATCCACATCGAACATGCCGTCGTCGCACTTGGGGCTGCAGTAGCGTTCCGGATACCAGCTGGACTCCACAAAGGTGTCCATGGTGTCGGTTTCGCGCCGGGCGTTTTCGTTGCCGCATTGGGGGCAGGTGGTCTTGACGAAGGAATCCAGTTCGGGCAAGGGCGACTTGCCGCCTTCCAGCAGGTTGGCGTCCTCGGGCAGAATCACGGGCAGCTGGTCCTCGGGCACGGGCGTGATGCCGCAATCCGGGCAGTGGATCATGGGGATGGGAGCGCCCCAGTAGCGCTGCCTGGAGATGCCCCAGTCGCGAATGCGGTACTGGACCGTCTTTTTACCCATGTCATTCTCGTCCAGGTATTGGGCGATGGCCTCCATGGCGTCGGTGTTTTTCATGCCGTCGAATTGGCCCGAGTTCACCAGCACGCCCGGGTCCGTATAGGCTTCGGTCATGGTTTCGGGCGAAAGCGCCTCGCCTTCGGGCTGAATAACCACGATTTTTTCCAGGCCGTATTTGGTTGCAAACTCAAAGTCCCTCTGGTCGTGCGTGGGAACCGACATGACCGCGCCGGTGCCGTATTCCATGAGGGCGAAGTTGGCCGTATAGATTTCCATGGTCTTGCCGGTCAGGGGATTGATGCACTGGGCGCCAATGGGCACGCCTTCCTTTTCCTTGTCGTCCGCGGTGCGTTTTGCCTTGTCCTGCTTGGCCATGCGGGCGACGAATTCCTGGACGACGGCTTCCTGGGCCGTGCCTTTGCTCAGATCCTCAACCAGAGGATGCTCGGGCGCCAGGCACATAAAGGTTGCGCCGCACAAGGTGTCGGGCCGGGTGGTGAAGACCTTGATCTTTACGTCGCTGTCCTTGACGGAAAAGAGGATTTCGGCGCCGTGGCTTTTGCCGATCCAGTTTTTCTGCATGGTGACGACCTTCTCGGGCCATCCGGGCAGTTTGTCGCAGTGCTCCAGCAGATCGTCGGCGTAGTCCGTAATCCGGAAGAACCACTGCTTCAGCTTTTTCTGCTCCACCTCGTCGCCGCAGCGCCAGCACATGTTCTGCTCCACCTGCTCGTTGGCCAGAACGGTCTGGCAGGTGTGGCACCAGTTGACGCTGGCTTCCTTGCGGTAGACCATGCCTTTTTTGAACATCTGCACAAAGAGCCATTGCTCCCAGCGGTAATAGTCGGGCTTGCAGGTGGCTATTTCGCGGTCCCAGTCGTAGGAAAAACCCATGGCTTTCAGCTGGGCGCCCATGGCGGCTATGTTTTCGTATGTCCATTTGGCAGGATGGGTGTTGTTTTTGATGGCCGCGTTTTCCGCGGGCATGCCGAAAGCGTCCCAGCCCATGGGGTGAAGGACGTTAAAGCCCTGCATCCTCTTAAACCGGGCCACCACATCGCCGATAGAGTAGTTGCGAACATGCCCCATATGGATTTTTCCGGACGGATAGGGAAACATTTCCATAAGAAAATACTTCTCTTTGGAGGGGTCTTCCTTCACTTTGAACAGTCCGGCGGCGTCCCAATGGGCCTGCCATTTGCCTTCTATTTTTTTGGGGTCGTAGCGTTCATCCATGCCAAAATGCCTTTCACATACAGGGGCTTAAGAGAGTTGTCAGTAATATAAACCGGGCTGGTCCCTCCCGGCTTTCCATGGTCAGGGCCTATACTATCAACTTTCATCCATGCCACAACTCAGGGCGTTTGGCAAGGAGCAGGCGGTTATTTCATCGCGTTATAACCCCCAGAATTCCGTTGACTTCATTGCGTTTTATTTCTATCTAATAGGCAAGCAAGAAAGAACCCTAACCATAATGAAAGTTTAACGCCAATGACAACAAGAATTCTTGTAAATGCGGTAGACCCGGAGGAGTGCCGCATCGCGATTGTCAAAGACAACAATCTTGAAGGATTCCATATAGAAACCGCCGCCCGGGAAATCACCCGCGGTAACGTATACAAGGGCGTCATCGCCCGGGTGGAGCCTAGCCTTCAGGCCGTGTTTGTGGATTATGGAGCTGATCGCCACGGGTTTTTGCAGAAAAATGAAATTCACAGCGATTATTTTATGGACACCCATTCCGGGGATACAGCCATCAAGAATTTGCTGAAGCCGGGGATGGAGCTTTTGGTCCAGATCACCAAAGACCCCGTGGATAAAAAAGGGGCCATGCTCACCACCTTCATCTCCCTGGCCGGCCGGTATGTCGTGCTCATGCCGGGCAGCAAGACCCGGGGCGTGTCCCGGAAGATCGAGGAGGAGGAGGAGCGGGTCCGCCTGAAAAAGATCCTGGATTCCTGCACGATTCCCGAGGGATTCGGGGTGATTGTCCGCACCGTGGGCAAAAAGGGCACCAAGTCCGTTATTTCCCAGGACATCAAGCATCTGCACAGGCTTTGGAAGACCATCAATAAAAAAGGCATTGAAGAAAAGGCCCCGGCCCTGCTCAATAAAGAGCAAAGCCTCGCCATTCGTTCTTTGCGGGACAATTTCAATGCGGACGTGAACAGCATCCTGGTGGACGATCCCAACGCCTACGAGGAAATCAAGGAGTTCATGTCCGTCATCGCGCCCCGGAGAAAAAAGGTGGTGCGCCTGCACAAAGAGGAACGGCCCATATTTTCCAAGTATCAACTGGAAATGCAGATCGCCTCCATCTTTGAGAGCAAGGTCAACTTGAAGTCCGGGGGAAGCATTGTAATCCATCCCACGGAGGCCCTGGTTTCCATTGACGTGAACTCAGGCAAGTCCACCAAGGAAGCGTCGGTGGAGAAAACCGCCCTCAAAACCGATTTGGAAGCGGCCGAGGAAATCGCCCGGCAATTGCGCCTGCGCGACCTGGGCGGCCTGATTGTGGTGGATTTTATCGATATGCGGGACGTCAAAAATCGCACGGCCGTTGAAAAGGCCATGCGGCAGCACGCCAAGTTGGACAAGGCGCGTATGAAAATCGGCCGCATTTCCCAGTTTGGGCTTATGGAGATGTCTCGCCAGCGCATAAGCCCCTCTATTGACTACGGAAGCTATCTTACATGCCCCCATTGCCACGGCAAGGGCAGGGTGCCGTCCCTGGAAACCATGGCCCTGGATTTTCTGCGTAAGCTGAGGTCTCAAATCATCAAGGAAGGCGTTAAAAGCATGGAAGGCATGGTTCCGGCCAATGTGGCGGAGTACCTGTTAAACAAGAAGCGCCGAGAGTTGAATGACCTGGAATTACGGCATGATGTGACCATAGTCATAAGGCCGGACAAAGGTCTTGTCCCAGGTGAATCCCATATTCACGCCGAAAAATAGGCTTGACGGTCTCTCCTTTTTTTTCTACTACTTCTCGACTTAAGCTCCAAAAGCCGTGTTCGTATTGGCGGGGGGACGCCATATGGTGAAAAACAGACTTTCAGAGAGGGAGACAAATGAGTTGGCATGATTTTATTGACGTGTTGATGCAGATCCTCACCACGCAGACCGGGTTATTCGCCTTGGACATCAAAATGGTGGCCATGTGGGCCATCGGGTTCTTTTTCATTTATCTGGCGGTGGCGAAAAAATATGAGCCGCTGCTGCTTTTACCCATTGGGTTTGGAATCGTGGCGGTGAACTTCCCCCATGTGCCGCTCATGGGATTTGACGAAGCAGGCAAACGTCATCTGTTTGAAATATTCTATCACTATGGGGTGGAATGGGAAGTAATCCCCTGCGTGATATTTTTAGGCCTTGGCGCCATGACCGACTTCGGACCTCTGATCGCCAACCCGAGGACCATGGTCATCGGCGCAGGCGCCCAGCTTGGGGTTTTCGTAACCTTTTTGGGCGTTTTATTCTTTGATTTTTCCCTGAGAGAGGCCGCTTCGGTCGGCATCATTGGAGGCGCGGACGGTCCCACCACCATCTACTTGACAGCCAAGCTGGCGCCGGACCTATTAGGGGCCAACGCTTTGGCGGCGTATTCGTACATGGCCATGGTGCCTTTGATTCAGCCTCCCATTGTACGGCTGTTCTCCACCAGGAAGCAGCGCCTTATCCGTATGAAGCAGCTTCGGCCCGTTTCCAAGCTGGAAAAGACCATCTTTCCCTTGTCCGTGTTCATGGTCATCTCCATCCTGATTCCGGCGGTCACTCCGCTGATGGGCATGTTGATGCTGGGCAACTTCATGCGTGAGTCCGGGGTTGTGGACAGGCTTTCCGACACGGCGCAAAACTCGCTCATGAACATCGTGACTATTTTTCTTGGCGTCTCGGTGGGTGCCACCATGGCCGGGGACAAGTTCCTGAGCGCCAAGCCTTTGATGATTTTTGGCTTCGGCCTTCTTGATTTCGCCATCTGCACCATGGGCGGCGTGTTGACGGTTCACATTATGAACCTGTTTATAAAGGATAAGATCAACCCCATCATTGGAGCGGCGGGCGTTTCGGCCGTGCCCATGGCGGCTCGCGTGGCTCAGGTTACAGGCCAGCAGGAAGACAAGCAGAATTTCCTGCTCATGCACGCCATCGGCCCCAACCTGGCCGGGGTTATCGGCAGCGCTGCCGCGGCCGGTATGTTCATCGCCATGTTCGGTTAATTAAAGGAGGGAATTTACAATGTTTGCAAATACGAAATATTCCGCTGGCAAGGCCCTCCTGGTTCTGGGGCTTTGTCTTGCAATAACCCTGGGCGGCTTCATGGCGCTGATTCCGGCAACCGTTCACGCAAGCGGCCAGGCCGTGGAAAAGGCGGTTGACGGCGGCGAAAAGCTCATTGACGGAAACAGCCGTCCCAGCGATCCGGATTTTGATTGGGCCATCGCCATCTACACCCTGATCATCCGGTTTGTGGGCATCTTCATTGTGTTGGGCGTCATCCAGGTGATCATGCAGGTCTCCGGGCGCATCTTCATGAACATAGACGCCAAGAAAAAGGCTCAGGCCCAGGCGTCAAAATAGCAGTGCGTTAAAACAGGCGCATCCCCTTGACAAACCAAGGCCTCCATGGCAAGACCCGCTCAGCGATAGTGCGGACAAGCTTGGAGAGCAGGTTTTGATAAACCATCCCGGGGCCGGGCGATTTCCGGTCCCGGGAAACCATAAAACCCCTAACTGAACACTCACATCCCGCATTGAATACTAATCCAGCACCGGGGGGAAAGCGATTCATGGCCAAAACAGCATCCTCAGGGCAAAGGGTTTCGAAGAGCGGCGTATTAGCCTTTTTTTTGGTGATTATAGCCGCCGGCGTCATTGTCTTGCTCGTTTATCAAGGCGGCGAGGACGCCAAAAAACCGCAAACGGCGCCAGCTCCCGCCGCCCAAGAATCCGTCCCGGCGGCCCGGCAAGGCGCCGTTCAGGAAGAAGAGCCTGTCGTCATTGATTATAATAAGGTTGACGGACAGGGGGACCAGGACCAGGACATGGCCGACCTCATGGATGAGCGCAAAGCCAAGTACGGGGTGAACCAGAGCCTGGATATGATCGTGAACGAGGATGAGTCCATCAAGGTGGGCGAGTACACGGTGTCCATGAAAGAGATTATGGACGACGTCAAGCTGAGCCGCGGTGAAATTGTCGTGGATGAAATCAATCCGGACGGAAAAGGCGGCCTCAGGATGGCGCAAAACAAGCCCGCTGCAGACGGCGCCGGTCAAGACACGGTTCAAAGCGCAACCGCTGCAGAAGCGCAAGAAGCAAATCTCCGGCAGGGAGGGACGGCTTCCAAAAAGGCCGGCGGCGCCGGCGCTTCCACCGGACCGGGCAGCCCCGCCCCGCCCGCCTCCAGGCCTAAAGGCCGCAGCGAGTTCGGCGTCTATGTCGTCCAGCCGGGCGACAACATTTGGAACATTCATTTCAAACTTTTGGACGAATTTTTCGCCCATCAGGGCGTGAGGCTTTCGCCCCTGGCGGACGAGCCTTCCAATGGCGGATTCAGTTCCGGCGTCGGTAAAATCTTGAAATTTTCCGAAAATATGGTAGCCATCTATAATTTGAAGACCCGGCAGGTGGATCAGGACCTGAACATGATCCAGCCCTTGAGCAAGGTGGTGGTTTATAATATGACCCATGTGTTCGACCTGCTGCGCCAGATCGACTACAGCCAGGTCAACATGATCCAATTTGACGGAGATACGCTTTGGCTGCCGGTTAGCGACAATTAGCTAAAAGCAGTAGTAAAAATATGGGCCATTGGTCTGATAAAACGAGGAAAACATGATCAAACGATACACCCGGGAAGAAATGGGCGCCCTTTGGAACGACGAAAATCGTTTCAAGGCTTGGCTTAAGGTGGAAGTCGCCGCCTGTGAAGCCATGGCGGAATTGGGGATCATCCCCAAGGAAGCGGCCAAAAATATAGCGGAAAAAGCGGACTTTAACGTCGAGCGCATTTTGGAGATTGAAAAGGAAACCAAGCACGACGTCATCGCTTTTTTGACCAATGTGGCCGAGTACGTGGGGCCGGACTCCCGATTCGTCCATAAGGGCATGACCTCTTCGGACGTGCTGGACACCAGTTTCGCCTGGCTTTTGAAGAAAGCCGGCGAGATGATCCTCGAAGGCGTGGACAAGCTCCTGGCCGCCATCAAGAAGCAGGCCATGGAGCATAAGTTCACCCCCATGGTGGGGCGCTCCCACGGCATTCACGCCGAGCCCATCACCTTCGGCCTGAAAATGGCCGTGTTGTACGATGAAGTCAAACGCAACCGGGTGCGCATCGAGCACGCCATCGAAACCATCAGCTACGGCCAGGTTTCCGGCGCCGTGGGCACCTTCGCCAACACACCGCCCGAGGTGGAAGCCCTGGTCTGCAAGAAGCTGGGCCTTAAACCGGCGCCTGCGTCCACCCAGATCATCCAGCGGGACAGGCATGCGGAGTATTTTTCCGCCCTGGCCATCATGGCTTGCACCATCGACAAAATCGCCGTGGAAATCCGGCATCTGCAAAGAACCGAAGTCCTGGAAGCCCAGGAATACTTCTCCAAGGGCCAAAAAGGCTCTTCGGCCATGCCCCACAAACGCAACCCCATTGGGTCGGAAAACATGTCCGGCCTGGCCCGGGTAGTGCGCGCCAACGCCATTGCGGCCATGGAGAATGTGGCCCTGTGGCACGAAAGGGACATCAGCCATTCCTCGGTGGAAAGGGTTATCGGCCCGGACAGCACCATCCTGATTGACTATATGCTCCACCGCGTTTCCGGCCTGGTGGGCAATCTGGTGGTCAACAAAGACCGTATGCTGGAAAACCTGAACCTCATGAAGGGCCTTATTTTCAGCCAGCAGATTCTTTTGGCTCTGGCCGAGGCCGGAGTGAGCAGGGAGGACGCTTATAAGATGGTGCAGACCCAGGCCATGCGCGTTTGGGACGAAGGCGCTGATTTTAAGACCTTGGTCCTTGCCTGTCCGAACATAGGGGCGCACCTGAGCAAAGAAGCTATTGAGGAAATTTTCGACCTGGATTATCATTTCAAACATGTGGACACGATTTTCCAAAGGGTCTTCGGCGAATAATCAATCCGGGTTTTAGAAAAAAATCGACGCCCGAGGGAAAAGCCTTAACCCGGAGGCGGATATTAAAAGGAGGCAGTTTTGATCGATTCATTTTTAAGCACCATGGTAATTGGGCAGGCGGCGGGCCAGCAGAACAATCTTGCCTTTTTCGGCATGATGGGCATGATGATTTTAATTTTTTATTTTCTCATCATGAGGCCCCAGCAGAAAAAGCAAAAGGAGCATCAGCAAATGCTGGACGCCTTGAAAAAGGGAGACAAGATTATCACCAACGGCGGTTTGTACGGAAAAATCACCGGTTTGGATGAAAGCACCGTCACCCTGGAGCTTGCGGATCGCGTACGCGTGAAGATCGCCCGGAGCGGCATCGCAGGACTGGCTCAACCCGGAAAATAGGCGGCCCAGTCAGGCGTTTACAAAAACAGCGGACGGGCGATTCGCTTATTCGTTGCTCCAAGGATCAGCCCAGGGTTTTCGGCCTGATAATTGGGGGGAATTTTGGAGTCGCCGCCTTTGGAGGCGACCGGTCATAAAGGGAGTTCACCGTTTTGAAAAACTTCACATTCCGTTTAACTTTGGTTGCAATTGTGCTGGCTCTGGCGCTTTTATTCTTGTGGCCGACCGTAAATCAATGGTTCGTCGATAAAGATAAAGATCATACAGCCTGGCCTCACAAGGTCATCAATCTGGGGCTGGACTTGCAAGGCGGCATGCATCTGGTTTTGGAGGTGCAGACTCAGGAAGCGGTTGTCAGCACCATGGACCGTTACTCCGACGACCTGAAGGAAGGGTTGCGGCGGGAGCATATCCGCAGCAAGGATCAGGACTTGATCAATGGAGACACTCTGACCGTCACCATCATTGGCAGCGAAGCTCTGGATAAGTTCAAGAAATGGGCCGGCGAGGAGATGAGCGAACTGGTTCCCGATTACGACCCCCAGGGGGAAAACACGGTTTGCACATTCACCCTGCCCGAAAGCGACCAAAAGGCCATCATGGATTCCTCCCGGGATCAGGCCCTGGAGACCATCCGCAACAGGATTGACAAGCTGGGCGTTGCCGAGCCTGACATCCGCAAGCAAGGCGAGAAGCGCATCCTGGTTCAGCTTCCGGGCGTCACCGACACCCAGCGCGCCAAGGATATTTTGGTGAGCACGGCCCAGCTTCAGTTCCGGCTTCTGGACGACAGGCAAGACCAGGTGCGGGACTACATCAACCGGAGGCCCCCTCCGGGCACGGAAATTTTGTACTCCAAACATGTGGACGCCCAAGGCCGGGTGTCTTCCAGGCCTTATCTTGTGAAGAAAAAGGTCCTCCTGACCGGTGAATATTTGGAAAAGGCCTACGCCAACATGCAAGGCCAGTTTTCCGAGCCCGTGGTCTCGATTGAATTCAATAAAAAAGGCGGATTCAAGTTCGCCCGGATTACCGGCGAGAACGTGGGCAAGCCCCTGGCCATCGTCCTGGACGGCAGGGTTTTCTCCGCGCCGGTTATTCAGGAAAAGATCAGCGGCGGACAGGCCGTGATCACCGGAATCGGAAACATGCAGGAAGCCAGCGACCTGGCCATCATCCTCCAGGCGGGCGCCTTGCCGGTTTCCCTCAAGATACTGGAAGAGCGCACCGTGGGCGCATCCTTGGGTAAGGACTCCATCAAGACCAGCACCAACGCCATGCTCATCGGGTTTGTTTTGGTCGTGGTCTTTATGGCGGTCTACTACATGGGCGCAGGCCTCATCGCCAATATAGCGCTAATATTGAACGTTGTATTGATTTTAGCCTCCCTGGCCCTGCTGGACGCCACCCTGACCCTGCCGGGCATTGCGGGCATCATCCTGACCATTGGTATGGCGGTGGACGCCAACGTGCTTATTTTTGAGCGCATCAGGGAAGAGATACGGACTGGCAAGGCCCCGGCCTTTGCCGTGGACTCCGGATTCTCCAAAGCCACCATCACCATCCTGGACGCCAACGTGACCACCTTTGTGGCGGCATTCGTGCTGCTGCAGTTTGGAACCGGTCCGGTCAAGGGCTTCGCGGTCACGTTGTGCTTCGGCATTGCGGCCAGTATGTTTACGGCCATTGTGGTGTCCCGGTTGATTTTCGACTATTTCCTGTACTATCGCAACGTGCGGAAACTGAGCATATAAGGAAGGCGTAATTATGGAGTGGATTAAACCCGGCATAAATATTGACATAATCGGCAAACGTTTTATTGCCTATGTGTTTTCAGCAATTCTGATAGCCGTGTCCTTGGTTTCCCTGGTCATGCACGGCGGCCCCAAGATGGGCGTTGACTTCGCCGGCGGCGCGGAAATGATTTTCAAATTCGAGACGCTGCCCACGGCGCAGGAGGTGCGCAGCGCCCTGGCTACCATCGGGCTTGAGAAGGCCACTGTTCAGGAAACCCATGTGGAAGGCCAGACCGAATTCCTGATTCGGACGGATGTGGCAGACGGAAAAGGCTCTGACATTGCCGAACAGATCGAAGCCGTCCTGGAGCAGACTTTGGGAACCGGAGTGGAGCTTGGAAAGGTGGATATGGTTGGCCCCCAGGTGGGCAAGGACTTGAAGGAACAAGCCCTCATGGCCATGTTTTACGCGCTGCTGTTCATCACCGTGTATATCTCCGGCCGATTCGAGCTTAAATGGATTCCGCCCCTGGTCATGGCGTTGGCCATTATTGGCGTGGCCTATTTTATGGACAAGTTCGACCTGGGCATCCCGGCGCAGATCGCCGTGGCCCTGGTGATCGCCGTGGCGGGATTCTGGGTGCTTAAGCTGCAATACGCCATGGGCGCCATTGTGGCCCTGATTCACGACGTGATCATCACCGTGGGCGTGTTCTCCCTGGTGGGCAAGGAATTCAACCTGCCTATTATTGCGGCTCTGCTCACCATCGTGGGTTATTCGCTGAACGACACCATCATCGTTTTCGACCGGATTCGCGAAAACAAGACCAGGCACACACGCAGGGCGCTTGATTTCATCATCAACAGAAGCATCAACGAAACCTTCAGCCGCACCTTGCTGACCTCCCTGACCACGTTGGTCGTGGTGGTCTGCCTGTATTTGTTCGGCGGCAGCATTATTGCGGATTTCGCCTTTGCTTTGCTCATCGGCGTGCTCATTGGTACGTATTCATCCATTTTTGTCGCCAGTCCCATTTTGTTGGCTTGGCAGAAAGCATCCGGGGAGGCGGCGTAATAAAAAATTGAACGAGGGCGCATGGACCAATATTATCCATGGTTCTTCTTGAAAAGCGTTCCCGGAATCGGAAACCTCCTGTTTCGCCGTTTGTTGGAGCGCTTTTCGCATCCTGAGGAGGTCATCAAAGCCTCCCAGGCAAAGCTGACGGCCGTCCAGGGGATATCCCCCAGGCTGGCCCGGGCCATTTTGAACCATAAGATGCCCGGCCATGTGCTGGATGACATGAAAGCCGCCCGGCAAAGCGGCTTCAAAATCGTCACTTTCGCGGATGAGGAGTATCCTTCCTTGCTGCGTCACATTCCCGACCCGCCTCCTTTATTGTACGTTTACGGCGAATTGCCGGAGGGGGAGCGGAACGTGGCGGTGGTCGGCTCCCGCAGCGCGACGTATTACGGCCTGGACGCCACATTTAAAATTTGCCGCGATCTTGCCGATCAAGGGGTTGTTGTGGTGTCCGGCATGGCAAGGGGGATAGACACCCGAGCCCATCAGGGCGCCATGGAGGGAGGCGGAAAAACCGTGGCGGTCCTGGGTTGCGGCCTGGGCAAGGTGTATCCCCGGGGAAGTGAGGAGCTCTATCAGAAGATCGCCCAAAACGGGGCGGTGATTTCGGAGTTTCCTGTGGGCTCGGAGCCCGAAGCCCGCCACTTTCCCATAAGAAACAGGATTATCAGCGGCATGTGCAAAGCCGTCCTGGTGGTGGAGGCCGCCCAAAAATCCGGATCCCTGATCACGGCCAATTTGGCCGCCGAGCAGGGGAGGGAGGTTTTCGCCGTGCCGGGCAGCGTGGAGTCGCATAAAAGCGCCGGAACCAATAGGTTGATCAAGCAAGGCGCTGGGCTGGCGGAAAGCGCCCAGGACATTTTGGAAGCCCTGGCCCTTTCCAGCCATGAGCCTGCCGCGCGATCAGCCACGGCCATGGAAGAACCATTGAATCCGGCGCCGGCGCCAGCCATGGGACTTGCGGAAGACGAGCAAACCGTGTTAGAAGCGCTGGGACCGTATCCCATTCACATTGATGTCCTGGTGCAGCGCCTGGGTATGCCGGTGGGGGCGTTGTCCGCGTCATTATTACAATTGGAACTTAAAGGGCTTGCCAGGCAGGAGCCCGGCAAGCTGTTTTCCCGAGGAACAAGTTTACAGTGAGCAAACCTTTAGTCATTGTGGAATCACCCACAAAAGTTCGTACCGTAAAAAAGTATTTGGGAAACGATTATAATGTGGCCGCCACAGTGGGTCACGTGAGGGATCTGCCTCAAAAAAATATCGGTATTGATATAGACAATAATTTCGAGCCTCAATACGAAGTCATTCCCGGCAAGCAAAAAGTCATTTCCAACCTGAAAAAGCTCGCTAAGGATGCGTCCGAAATATATCTGGCCCCTGACCCGGACCGCGAAGGGGAGGCCATCGCCTGGCACACGGCTCAACTGCTGCAAGGTAAAAATCGGCGCTTCCACCGGGTGCTTTTTCACGAATTGACCAAAAACGCCATCCTCAATTCCATGCAGAATCCTCTGGAACTGGATAAGAGCAAGTTCGAAGCCCAGCAAATTCGCCGTATTTTGGATCGCCTGGTGGGCTATCAGGTATCGCCGCTCTTGTGGAAAAAGGTGCAGCGGGGATTGTCCGCGGGCAGGGTGCAGACGGTGGCCGTGCGCATGATTTGTGAACGGGAGCGGGAGATCCAGGCTTTCGACCCAGAGGAATACTGGAGCATCACCGCCCATCTGCAAAAGGACGAGCCTCCGGTTTTTCCGGCCAAGCTCTTGAAGATAGGCGATAAAAAGGCCAAGGTTTCCAATGAAGAGGAGGCCAGCGCCGTCCTTAAGGAGTTGGAAGGCGAAACCTACGTGGTGGACCGGGTGATTAAAAAAACGGTCAAGAGAAATCCTTTGCCGCCTTTCACCACAAGCAAGCTCCAGCAGGATTCCATCCACAAGCTCCGGTTTTCCGCCAAAAAAACCATGCTGTTGGCGCAGCAGCTTTATGAGGGCATCGACCTGGGCCCGGGAGAGCCCGTGGGCCTCATCACCTATATGCGTACGGACTCCACCCGCGTTTCCAACGAGGCCGCCCTGGAAGCCCTGGACTATATCGGCAAGGTGTACGGGCCTGAGTACCGGCCGGACAAACCCCGGTTTTTCCAGAACAAGAAAAAAGTCCAGGACGCTCACGAAGCCATCCGGCCCACCAACGTGCTCCGCACTCCCAATCAGGTGTCGGACGTTTTGTCCAAGGATCAATTGGCCTTATACACGTTGATCTGGCAGCGCTTTGTGGCTTCCCAGATGAATCCGGCCCTGTTTGACCAGACTTCCGTTTCCGTCAAGGCGGGGCGCTACATGTTTCACGCCACAGGGAGCACCTTGAAGTTCAAGGGGTATCTCATGGTTTACGACGCCGGCGATGGGGACAAGGACGACAATAAGATCATGCTGCCCGTGCTGGAGGAAAAAATGATCCTTCAGTGCAACAAGCTGGAGCCCAAACAGCACTTCACTCAGCCGCCTCCGCGTTTTTCAGAGGCCAGCCTGGTCAAGGAGCTGGAGGAAAACGGGATCGGCCGTCCAAGCACCTACGCGGCCATTTTGTCCACCATTCGGGATAAAGGCTACGTGGACCTGGTCAAGCGCTATTTCCGGCCCAGCGAGTTGGGGTTCATTGTCAACGATCTTTTGGTTTCCAGCTTTGGGGACATCTTTGAAGTGCCCTTCACCGCCCAGATGGAGGACAACCTGGACAAGGTGGAAACCTCCCAGGCCAATTCCCTGGAAATTCTGAACGCTTTCTACAATTCCTTTAAACAGGACCTGGAAAACGCCGGCGACAAAATGGTCAGCGTCAAGGGCGTAGGCGTGCCCACCGGCATCAAGTGCCCCCAATGCGAAAAGGAATTGCACATCAAAATAGGAAAAAACGGGCCCTTCCTGGCCTGCTCGGGATACCCGGAGTGCCGCTTCACCCGCAATTACGACCGGGACGACAAAGGCGGCATTGTCATGGAAACGCCTCCCGAAACCGAGGAGACCGACGAGGTTTGCGACAAGTGCGGCAAGCCCATGCTGGTCAAAAGCGGCCCTTACGGAACCTTTCTCGGATGCTCGGGCTATCCTGACTGTAAAAATACCAAAACCATGAACGGCGGCGCCCAGCAAAATCAGGCCACGGGCATCAAGTGTCCGGTGGAGGGCTGCGACGGCGAAATTCATGAAAGAAGGTCCAAGCGGGGCAAGGTCTTTTACGGCTGCAGCAAATATCCCAAGTGCGATTTCGCCACCTGGGACAAGCCCGTGGACAAGCCTTGCCCGGTCTGCCAATCGCCTTATCTGGTGGAAAAATCCACGAAAAAGAGCGGCGTTTATTTTAAATGCCCGGCCCGCGGCTGCAAATACAGGGAGGACCCCCAATAGCCGATTGGGAAAAAGGCTTAGCCTTTTTTTAAAAATGTTTTCATGCTTAACGCCTTGGAGCGCCCCTTGCTTCAAGGCGTTTTTTGTTCCGGAGGCGGCGTTTGGGCTAATTTTTTCGACCTCGTTTATTACCAAATAATTTGAAAAAGACAGATGTTATTTTTGAGTAATGCCAATGAGTATTGCGTGATGATGGAATAAATCAGTAGACAATCCCTTTGGGCTGTGACACTATGGGCGACTCATATTTCAGTTATTTTCATAATGGCTGAAACTTTATGATAGCGCCCGGATCGGGTTGAGCGCAATGGGCGATCTATCCGCCTGTTGCCAAAAAAGGGATGCAGCGCATTTATGCCATATAGCGGCGTCTAATCATAAATATTAATATAATCAATTGGTTAGAACGGAGGAGGATATGAAAAAGATTCATTGGATTGTGGCAACAGCTATTGTCATGGCTGCTTTTTTCAGCGGACCGGCCATGGCGGATGATGCAACCGGCACGTGGGCCATTGGCCTCAAGGCCGGATACAATAACGTATTGGATGATAATAAGTTTGAAAGTACCGGCGGGGACATCGACTACGTATACGACGAAACCGCTGTATTCGGAGTCTTCGGAACATATTATTTCAACAAATACTGCTCCCTGGCTTTTGGCCTTGATTATTCCGAGTACTCTTTTACGGAGGAGACGGCCGGCGTCAGCCTTGACGTAGGCGACATCCGGCAAATCCCCGTGTATTTCACGGTGCGGGGCCACTGGGCGAACGATTCCATTTGCACGCCTTACGCCGGCATAGGCATGGGCTACTATTTCAACGAATTTGATCAAAAAGTCTCAGCTCCCTCTATCGAGCTTAAGAATGATTTTGGCTTTCACGCAGTGGGCGGAGTGGAAACCCGTTTTACGGATAGTTTCGGCATGGACGTTGAATTGAAATATACGGACCATTCCTCGGAATACGAATTTGATTACGGCGCTATAACCCTGCATGAGAGCACGAACCTGGACGCCTTTGCCGCGACTTTGGGATTCAAATACTACTTTAAATAGGCTGTCTAATTCTTTAAAAAAGCAACGCCCCTGGCCGCTGGACGGCCCGGGGCGTTTTTCGTTTTTGGCATGGATCAGAAGGCTATTATTGCCAGGCATTTTTCTATCCAACAGAATTCAAACAAAATAGGGGTTGCAAAATTTCGTCAATTGTTGCACAACCGCTCCGGAAGTTGATTCACGCGTTTGGGGCAGGGACGCCTGGAAATGGGCGGCGCTATCTGTCCGAGGCGCGTTTTTATTTTTATTAAAAAGAGGCTGGAAAAATTAGCCATGGCGAATAAAGAGCAAAACAGCGGCATCCGCAATGTGGCGATCATCGCCCACGTCGACCACGGAAAAACCACCCTGGTGGACGCAATGTTCCGTCAATCCGGCATGTTCCGGGAAGGAGCGGTGCTCCAGGACCGACTGATGGACAACCTGGAACTGGAGCGGGAGCGCGGCATCACCATTGCGGCGAAAAACTGTTCCGTGAAATACAAGGACATCAAGATCAACATCATCGACACTCCCGGCCACGCCGACTTCGGCGGAGAGGTGGAGCGCGCCCTGACCATGGCCGACGGCGCCCTGCTTTTGGTGGACGCTTCCGAAGGCCCGCTGCCCCAGACTCGTTTTGTTTTGCAGAAAACCCTGCAGGCGGGCCTGCCGGTTCTGGTGGTTATCAATAAGATCGACCGCAAGGACGCCCGCCCGGACGAAGTCCTGGACGAAATCTACGACCTGTTCATCGACCTGGACGCTAAGGACGAGCAGCTTGATTTTCCCTATCTGTACGCCATCGGCCGGGACGGAGTCGCCATGGAATCCCCGGAGGATAAAGGCGAAGATCTGCGCCTGCTGTTCGACGCCATCCTGGAAAAGGTGCCGCCTCCGTCCTACGATCCTGATGAACCTTTCCAGATGCTGGTGGCCGATCTCAGCTATTCCGACTACGTGGGCAGGCTGGCCGTGGGCCGCGTCTTTAACGGAAGGGTGAAGCAACGCCAGGAGTTGGTGTGCCTGTCTGAAAACGACAAGCACATTCCCCTGAAGGTGACCAAGCTCCAGTCTTACGAAGGAAACTCCCTGGCGGAAATCACCGGCGCCGAACCCGGAGACATCGTGGTTTTAGCCGGCATCGAAAACGTAACCATCGGCGACACCATCTGCACCCTGGACGCACCCAAGGCCCTGCCTCGCGTGCGGGTGGACGAGCCCACCGTATCCATGCGCTTCGGGCCCAACACCTCGCCCCTGGCCGGCAAGGAAGGCAAGCTGGTGCAGTCCTCCAAAATCGAGGAGCGTCTTTTCAAGGAAACCCTGTTGAACGTGGGCATCCAGGTGGAGCTGGCCGAAGACCGGGAAAGCTACATCGTCAAGGGCCGGGGCGAGTTCCAGATGGCCATTTTGGTGGAAACCATGCGCCGGGAGGGTTTTGAACTCACAGTGGGCAGGCCTCAGGTCATCCTCCGGAAGAAGGAAGGCGTGCTCATGGAGCCCATCGAGCACTTGTTCATCGACTGCAGCGAAGAGTTCATGGGCGTGGTTACGGAAAAAATTTCCATGCGCAAAGGCAAGATGACCAACATGGTCAACAAGGGCACCGGCCGGGTCCGCATGGAGTTTTCCACGCCGTCTCGCGGCCTTATCGGCTACAGGGACGAATTTCTTACCGATACCAAGGGCACGGGCATCATGAACTCCATCCTGGAGGGATACGGCGAATACCGCGGCGACTTCCCCTCCCGGTTTTCCGGCTCCATCGTCTCGGACCGGGCCGGCTCGGCCGTGGCCTACGCCCTGTTCAACCTGGAGCCCAGAGGGCGCCTGTTTTTGGTTCCCAACGATCCCGTCTACGAGGGAATGATCGTGGGCGAGCACAATCGCGAAAACGACATCACCGTCAATCCCTGCAAGGAAAAAAAGCTGACCAACATCCGGGCCTCGGGCAAGGACGACGCCGTCACCCTCACGCCGGTGAAAAAAATGACTTTGGAGCAAGCCCTGCATTTTATCAAGGAAGACGAACTGGTGGAGGTTACTCCGAAATCCCTGCGCCTGCGCAAAGTAGTGCTCTCCGGCCAGGCCCGTTACCAGATGCGCAACGCCAAAGCTAAAGCCTTGAACAAGGAACAGTAAAAAAGAAGAACTGCAAAAAAAGATTAAAAGCGCCTCCGGCGGCAAACTTTTGAAAAAGTTTGATCAAAACTTTAAAATGACGCTGCGCGCGAGAGCAAGTCAGGCGGAAACAGCGCATCCATCGAGACGTAGGTCGGGTCATGCGGAGCTTTCAGGGATAAGTTTGGAATTTTAGGGTTCTGGATCTACTTGAAATGATAAAGAATTCTGAAGCCTCGTGCGAAGCGACCCGACAAAAATGGAGCATGTTCCCTTTGTTGGGTTCGAACTCCGCAAAGCCCAACAAAAATAGGGGCTTCAGTACGCCGAGGCGCCCCGCATTGCACCGGAGCAATTCCTCATCAAATTCCAGCCCTGGCAAGATATTGCTTTGCCAGGGCTGATTTATCAAATTAGCACTCAAAAATGTAAATCGAACAATCTATAACAATCCGAACTGCACAGCGTCCCTTTCCAGTTGCTCCCGGAAGTCGGGATGGGCGATGGAGATCATGGCCTGCACCCGTTGGGACGTGGTTTTTTGCCACAAATAGGCGATGCCGAACTCGGTCACTATGTACATGACGTCGGCCCGGACGCTGGTGACGGCGGTGCCCGGAGCAAAGACGGAAACGATCCGGGATTGCAACTGGCCGTCGCGCCCCTTGTACGTCGACTTGAGGGCGATGAAGGATTTACCGCCCATGGACTGGGTGGCGCCACGGACAAAGTCCGCCTGGCCGCCGGTTCCGCTGTACATGGAAAACCCGATGGACTCGGAGGCCACCTGGCCGGTGAGGTCCACGGACAAGGCGTTGTTGATGGATATGAAGTTATCGTTCCGGGCGATGTTCTGGCGGTTGTTCACATAGTAGACCGGGGCGAAAGTCAATGTGGGGTTCCGGTCGATGAACTCATAAGTGGCTTTGGAGCCGATGCATAATCCGCCGATAAGCCCTTTGCCGTGGTGGAAGTTCTTGGCCCGGTTGGTGATGACGCCCCGCTCGGCAAGGTCCACCATGGAATCCGTAAGCAATTCCGTGTGTATGCCCAGGTCCTTTTTGTGGTCCAAAAAGTGGCCCACGGCGTTGGCCACCCCGCCGATTCCAATCTGGATTGTGGCCCGGTCCGGAACCTGCTCGGCGATCAACTGGCCTATCTTCATTTCCGCTTCGCCGATTTTGATTTCCGGCATTTCGGGGATAGGGTGGCTGCTTTCCACAATGGCGTCCACCTCGCTCACGTGGATGACGTTTTCCACGCCGTTAACGTACGGGCATTGATCATTCACCTGGACGACCACCTTTTTCACAAGATCGCGCATGAACCCGTTGTGGTAGATGCCTGTGGGGCCGAAGCTCATATAGCCCTTGGAGTCCGGCGGAGACACTTCGCACATGAGATAATCCCAATCCGCCACGCCGTAGCAGGCTTTATCCGCGTTGGAGAAATGAAAGGAAAAATTCTCCGTGTTTTTTTCCGCGGCGAACATCCTTTCCACGGGCCCGTAAAAAGTGGTGATGTAGTTCAAATGCCCCTTGTATTCCCTTTTCAGGAATTCAAAAGGATACATCAACAGCCCGGACCACAAGGTGACGTTTTCCAGTTCCTGATAGCGTTTGCACAAGGCGTTGACCAGGTCCGGAGGAGCGCTGTTTGCGCCTGAAAAGGTGATGTTCTCTCCTGATTTGATGTGGGACATGGCTTCTTCTGCAGTGGTCAGCTTCTGCTTGTAAAGACTCATCCATTCCATGGCGGCTCTCCTTTTTGTATTAGTTTGAACGCTGCGCCCGGTTTTGGATAAGCAAAACTGTCACCGGGCCTTGGCGAAGCAGTTAACCACTCGTTGAGCAACGCTTGTGCCAGGAATGAATTGAGACCAGTTATGAGGTTAATAATTTGATATTAATATGAAAAGGCCTTTTGGTGTGCAACCGGGCGGACGCAGGCGAAGTGAGTGGCATGTTGAAAGAGTTTACAATCTGTAAAACCAAAATATAGGAAAACCAGAAAAAGAATAAATGCGCCGGTGCGCATTGTTTTCAAACTGACGCATTTCCTCACCGCGGCCAGCCCTGGCATGCAATGCAAGAGGCATTAGCGCGGCCGGGAAAGGCTCCAACGCGAATGGACTGGGGCGAACTGGGCCGATCTTTGGAAAGGGTAGCCCAGGCAAGGTTTTTATTTGTCTGGGGCCGGAGGCCAAAAGGTGCGACCGGGAATGATTATTGGAATTGGGATCAATGGGCGGTCTGACGGTTTTGGTCGAGTTCCTTTTGTTGGGTTTCGTTTGAATCCCTCCAGGCTTCGAGCGTCCTTAATAGCAGATTCAACCGAAGGGCCTTTCTAATACCGTACTCACTCTACTCAACCTACTGTCTTTATAAATAAAAATTGGTTTAGGTAGAGCCCCGCGAAACCCAACAAGGGAAACCTTTCAGGCTGCTATGGCGTAGTGTTTTTTACCAACGCTGCCTGCCTTGGCCAGCCCTGCTATTGTTTTGGCAGAGGCATTAATACAAAGCCGGTTGCCAAATGGGTTTGGCGAACTTGGCCATTTTGATGTAATTGGGCTCTTCCCGTCCGTTAAAGTATCCGCAGGCGCGGTAGTAGGCCAGATCCTTGAACCAGTTCTTGAGGGAGGTCGTGTTCTCCATCCACTGGCCGGCCAGGGTGATGGGATGCCGGGCCATTTGCATAAAGGGCCAGAAAAGCTCGGAGGGGTCCCGAAAGCATTCCCAGTCGCACAGCCTGCAAGCTGCGTTGCGGTTGATGTTTTTCATATCCAGGTCGTAGAACTTGCCCATGTTGTCTTTGCCGCGGAATCCGCAGGGATAGGTATTGCCGTCTTCCGCGTCCACAAAAAAGTAGTCGATGCCGCCCAGGCAGGGGCGGGATTCCTTATGGCCGTTGGAATAGTCTCCCTGGAGGGCCTTGAGGGAGGTCACCGGCGAGAAGATGCGGATGACCGGCCTGTATTTGCCGATGGTTTCGGCCAGGGCCTTGAACAGCAGGGATTTTTCCAGGGGGGTGAATCCCGTGATATTTTCCGTGGACGTGGCGGCGTAAACCGCGCTCAGGCTTTCGCTTTCCTCTTCATTGATGCTCATGGGATAGCAGGTATTGACCATGGTGAATCCCAGGTCGTTCACGAAACGATAGAAGTGTTCAAAGGCCTTTTTAAACCCCGTGTAAAACAGGACGGTTTCGCTGGTTTGGCCGTCCTTGATTGCAGGCGGGATGAACAGCGAGGTTGTGGAATCGCCCCCCGTGTTTCGGTTGATGCCCAGGTTGGCCGAAGGATAAATGCCGCGCTCCTGAAAAATGGGGATGGCCTTTTCCATGCCTTCCACCAGGCCGGGGAAGCCGCGCATTTTCTCGTGATAGTCCGGAACGTGGGAGTCCACGCTCACCCAGAAGTTGCGCAAGGGCGTGTCAGCCAGGGCGTCGGCTACTTTTTTTACTCTGTCCTCAAAATTCGGGCTGCCGGGATTGGCGAAAAAGAAGCCGTTGGTGCCTGTGCGCGTGTATTCGATTCCCGCTTGCCCCGCGTGCTTTAGCAGCTCCGCGACTTCGTCCAGGTACAGGAGAGGCTCGCCGCCGGTGAACGAAAGGGCTTTGACGCCCTTGACCGCCGCCGCGTCGATAATGCGTTTGCACTCGTCCATATCCAGTGTGGAGCGGGAAAACTTGTTTCCCTTGTTCATGCCGCACTGGGGGCAGGTCGCATTGCACTTGTTGGTGAACTGGATGATCAATTGCCCCGGGCTGATTCCCTTGAAAACGCCCGCGGCGATCCTGATTCCTCCGAAAATATTTTTTGCAGTCGCCATAATCAGGCAGCCCTCCCGTAGCTTTCCCAGAGCTCCATGTATTTGGATTCAAAGGAATGCCTCTGCATGTAGTCCCTGGCGTCCAGGCCCATTTGCTTTCTGAGCTCCGGGTCCGATGCCAGCTTGAGCACCACTTCTTTGAACGCTGCGGCGTCGTGAGAAGGCACGATAAACCCGGTTTTGCCGGACACGCAGTTTTCCCTGGGGCCGCCTTCGTCCGAGACCACCACGGGCACGCCCGAGGCCTGGGCTTCCAGGATGGCGTTGCCGAAGGTGTCGGTGGTGGAGGGGAACACAAAAACGTCGGCCGAGGCGTATGCCTGTTCCAGGTCATTGCCCTGGAGGTAGCCGGTGAATGTGGCGTTTTCCCCTTGCAGGACCTGCTTCATCTCCTTGAGATAAGGGCCGTCGCCCACCACGATAAGATGCAGCTTGTCGTTTACGCGGCGCATTTCCTTGAATGTTTCTGCCAGGAAAGGCAGGTTCTTCTCCTTGGAAACCCGGCCCACGTACAGGAGCTTGGTGATGGAATCGTCCAGGTTGAAATGGGAATTGTAAAACCCGTTGCGGTTTCTGGGATGAAACCGGTCAATGTCTATGCCGCGTTCGTAGAATTTGATCTTGTTTTTGGAAATGCCTTTTTCCGCCAGCTCCGCGCCCGTGGCCCTGGAAGGCACGTAGATTTTGTCCATTTGGTCGTAGTACCAGACGATGTATTTCCAGCCCAGTTCCTCCATATTGGGATCGCCGGTGATGAGGCTCGCGTACTGGGGCAGGGCTGTGTGGTAAGTTCCGTAGATGGGCAGCTTGAGCACCCTTGCAATGGCCAGGGCGGCCAGGCCGATGGGGCCTGGAGTGGCCGAATGGATGTGGGTGAAGTTGTTTTCGTAGCAGTAATCGATCATCTCCATGAGAGGCGGGTAGTACAGCTTGATTTCCTGGTATTCGGGCAGGCCGAATTCTCCCACCGCCTTGAAGTGCTTGACGCCGGGCTTGCCGTTTTCCGGGCCGCAGGTGATCATGGTCAGGGGGATTTCGTTTTTCCTGGCGATGTCTATCTGCATGTTCAGGGTCAGGGCCACCCCGTTGATCTCGTGCAGGGTGTCCGTAAAATGGCCCATGCGGACCTCCGGCTTGGATACGCTTTTGTTGTCCGGCGCAAAATGGAGCTTGCAGTTGCGGACCATGTTTCTGCCGTTGGCGAACACCGCCCAGGCCACCAGGTAGGGGGAGAGCATGGTGTATAGCGACCCCGCCGAGCCCAGCATATGGAAGAGGTCGAAGAAGTTGCCTGTGGAGAGTTTGTCCAGGGCCTTGTCGGCCGATGCCTTGAGCACGGTTTCGCTCATTTTGTTGACGAAGCGGAACCACACCTCGGGCTTCTGGATGGGCGGAGGGGAGGGGTCCTTGACCAGCCTGTACATGGCCGAGTTGTTCAGGATGACTTTCCGGGCTTCCATTTGAAGCATTTCCTGCAGGTTTTGGGGCTCGGCCTTAAAAAAACGGCCTTTTCGCGAATTATGGAAAAGGCCTTTGAGTCGATCCACAAACCCTGCATCCGGTTCTACGCCGGCGGGGCAGGGGCTCATGACCTGATCAATGAACTTGGTCAGCACCTCCCCTTCCACAAAGCGGTCCAGGCTGAATTTTTGTTTATAGTATTGAAAGGCGATGCTGTAGATATTGTGCGCCAGGGTTTTGGGCTCGGAAGTATTGCCGCCTGGCACGGCCCTTCCCGCCGCAATCTCCCGCAAAAAAGAGTTTTTGTCGTCCAGGTCGCATTCCACCTGAGTGTAGGCGGCGGCTATGGTCAGGGAGGAATGGTCGTCGGAGCCTGAGATCAACTGCTTTTTCCAGGGCGCTTTTCCGCAAGGCTCCAAATTGTGCTTGTCAGCCAGCTCCTCCAGTTTTTCTTTGGTCAGCCCGTTCACCAGATTTTTGATGAACTGGTTCTGGAGCACGTCCCGTGCGCCGTTGGCCTCCAGGATATTGAAGAGCACCAGAAATTTTTCCACGTGCTGGGGCGTAAGCCGGTCGTTGATGGGAAACAGGGGATGGGCGATGGCGTGCAGCAACTCCTGCTCCCGGAGGTATTTGACCAGATCGTAGATGTTCTTGCGGATGAGGCTGATTTCCTGGTGCTGACCTTCGGTGATATCGTACACGAGGACATGGGCTTTGCACCCGTCTTCAGGGAAGTAGGATGTCACTTCCTCGCTGATAAAGGTTCCTGGCAGATGGGCGATTTCAAGGGCGCCGCCTATGGAATTGTGATCCGTAATGGTCACCAGATTCATGCCTCGATCCCTGGCGATGCGGTAGAGTTCAGTGGGTTCGGTGTAGCTTTCCGCCGCCCCCAGTTTCCTCAAGACCCATTCGGAAGGCCTTTTGGAATACTTGGAGTGCACGTGCATGTCTGTCTTAAGCATCATGGTTTTCATGGCGTTTTCCTCAATTTTTATTTTAGAGTGGGTGGATGCTCCTCAGCGTGCTGCGCGTTTTTATTGAGATGTCCCACTGCTTGCTTGCTAATCCGTCATTGACGGCGTTGGTCGATGTAGTACGAATTGCCCTGGATGGTCTTGGCCTTTTTCTTCACTTCCGAAGCCAGGGACGCCAGGCGCCCGTATGATTCTATAACCCGGTTCCGGGTGGTGATTATTGCGATGGACAAGGAAAGAAGGGGGAAATCCCTTTGTTCTCCCTTGCGGTCCTTGCTGGTGTATGTGCCTTTTTCCAGGACCTCTTCGGGGTAAAACTTGCGGCTTTCGGCAGTAAAACGATGGAGGACGGCCTCGCAGAAGCGTTCAATGCCTCCGGCCCGGCAGATCACCACGAAATCGTCTCCGCCTATGTGACCCACAAACCCCAAAGGATCCCACTCCTGGGTCATGTCCCTCAGGATGTTTCCCACCAGGCGGATGACCTGGTCTCCCTGGTCGAACCCGAAATTGTCGTTAAAAGGCTTGAAGTCGTCCAGGTCGAAGTACATGACCGCAAAAATGTTTTTTGCGGTCAGCCTGTCGGCGATTTCCGTTTTGATCAGGTTGTTGCCCGGAAGGCCGGTGAGGGGGTTGGCCTGTTTGGCCATGTTGATTTTTTGCTGGGTGATGGCTTCCAGCAAGTCATGAATCTGGACGACGCCCATGTACGACCCGTTGAGGACGATGATCAGGGCGTCGTAAACAGAGGTCGAATCCCGCGTGATGATGGTCCGGGCCACGTCGTCCAGGGGCGTGGAGGCTTCGAAGACCATGCCCGTTTCCATGATATTTTCCACGTTTTTCCGGGCGAACAGATCGTAGCCGTATTTATGGCCCAGTTTGTAGAAAATTTTGGTCTTGTGGATAATCCCTACAGGGCGGTTGTCCTTGACTACGGGGACCGAGGAAAGATCTTTTTCAAGGTCAAATCGTTTGAGGATGCCTTCCACCTTGTGGTCATTGTTTACAGGCGCAATGTATTTGGCCAGGGAGCCGATGAAATTGCCCACTTCCAAGCCGTTGACCGTGGGTTGATTGATCCTTAAGATTTCGCTCTTGGCTTCGGAACTGCAGGAAACCGGCTTTTTATTGGGCCTTGCCAAAAAATATCCCTGTCCCAGGTCCACCTTCATGGCCGTGACGGTTTCCAGTTCTTCCTTGGTTTCTATGCCTTCGGCGACTACCAGGGCGTTTATTTTGTGGCAGAACGTAACAAAGGCCGAAAGAAGCATTTGCTTTTTGGTGGATTTATCGATGCCGGCAATCAAAAAACGGTCAATCTTGACGATAAACGCACTACTGTCCGGTTAAAAGATACTGAAATTCAAGGGTAATTGGTTCTGAGTAATAGGTGTATCCCCTGGATCTGGCGGTTCAAAGAGTTCGTAGAGATTTCTCCGCTCCATGAGCGTAAGTTGTAGGAGTTTGAGCATCTCAGTTAGAGTTGCTCCTATCTTTGCCCGCCATTTGTAATAGGCCAGGATCAGCATCGAGATCATGGCCGTCCAAATTTGGGTTAGAACGGCGTTTCGGCTATTGCCCAAAAAGGATTTGATCCTCAGATTCTGTTTGATCCACTTGAAAAACAGCTCAATCTGCCACCGATCCTTGTAAATATCA
>NZ_AUCT01000044.1 GCF_000429905.1 Desulfatibacillum aliphaticivorans DSM 15576
CGGCCGGAGCCGTCACGCTGAACAGGTACACGTCGTTGGTTTCTTCTATTATAATGTTGCCGGCGGGGGTGGTCGCGTTGATCACGTCCGCCGTGGTGTCCATGTCAATGCCCGTAGCCGCGGTGGCGTCCACCAGGAAGCCCGTCACCATGCCGGAGCCCGCGATGGCGCCTGCGGAGACCAGGGTTACGTCGCCCACGGAGCCCGCGTTCACGAACTGGGCCAGGGTCAGGTCGCCCGCGGAGTTGACGCGGATGTCATTATTGTTGGAGGTGATGCCGTTCACGCCGTTCACCGTACCCACGGTCAGGCCGCCGGCTGCATCGTCGTCTATGGCCACATCGCCGTTAGCCGTCACCGCGACCATGGTCATGGCGTTGCCGGCCTGGGCCAGGCTCACAGGGCCGCCCGCCGTCACTTCCACGCCCGTATCCGCAGTGACCGTTCCGGCCAGCTGGTTCACGCTGCCTGCCGCATGCAGCATGATGATGCCGCTGTTGCCGATCAGGTTGGCGTTGAGGGTTATATTATTGTTAGCGCCGTTGGCGGCCAGCAGGATGGTTCCCGCACCGTCCGCGTCGATCACGCCTTCCACCGCAATGGGGCCGTCCGTGGTGGTGATGCTCACGAAGCCATTGCCCTGAGTATCAAACCCGTTGGCGCCCACTGTGATGTCCGTCCACTCACGCAGGGTCACGTTGGTGGCCTGATCCGCACCCGACAGGTGCGCGATGGTCACCTCGGTGTCCAGGTCGATGCTGCCCACGTCCGTCACAAAGGAGCCGACGCTTCCTTCCGCATCCAGCACCAGTTCCCTGGCCAGCACGTTCAGGTTGGCCTGGGCCGTTCCGGCGCCGTTCAGGTCCGTGATATCGCGGCCCGTGGTCAGGAAGACCGTGTCGCCGGCCGCTTCCACGTAATCCACGTTCATGCCGTTGACCGAGGTCAGGGTTACGTCGTTGCCGGTTCCGCCTGCACGCACGTTCATCACGTTCAGGGTCTGGAGGTTGCTGAAGGTGATGGCGCCGTTCTGGGTCTCCAGATACAGGTTGTCCACCTTGTTGCCGCCGCCGTCCGTGATGGCGCCGTCCTGCTCGATGGTCACGTCCAGGGTCTGGCCCGTGGTGTTCAGGATCCGGAGGCCGTTCAGTTCGTCGATGGTCGCCGTGCCGGTCTTGCCGAAGACGGCCGTCAAGTCAACCGCGTCCGTGTTCAGGTCGATATTGCCCGCGGCGTCCGCCAGCACCGTTGCCGCCGTCACTATCGCAGCGTCCACCGTGGTGATGTTCCCGCCGTTGGCGCTCAGGTCGGCTGTGCCGCCGCCCGCGGTGATGTCCGCGTTCACGTTCAGGTTGGCCGCCGCGTCCAGGTCCACATTGCCGCCGGCGATCACGCCGGACAGGCCCTGATCCACGCCGTCAACCGCGCCCACCGTCAGGTCGCCGCTGGTTCCGTCGATCTCCACGTCGCCGCCTGCGGTCACCGCCAGGGTCACGCCCGCATTATCCAGGGTGATGGCCGTGGCGCCGCCCACGCTGCCCGTGGCTTCCAGGGCCGCGAGCGGAGCCGTGATGGTTCCGCCGTTGATGTTTCCAACCGCCTCGATGGCCGCCCGGCCGCTTGCGCCGGTGGCGTCCACGCTGCCGATGGTCACATTGCCGCCGGCCGTGACTTCCACGTCATCGCCCGTCACCTGGGTCAGCGTAATGGCGTTGGCTTCCGTGATGGTTACATCGCCCGTGGCCTCGATATCCACCGAGTCCACGTCCGTCCGGACGGTCACGCTGCCGGACACCGCGCCCGCGGAAGGCCCGTCAATGGTCAGCACCGTACCCGCGATCCAGGTGGCGTCGTCGCCGTCGTCCAGCACGTCGCCCGCGCCGCCCAGGGTCAGGTCCACCGTGGTGGAGCCCGCAATCCGGCCCACTACCACGTCGCCCGCGGCCTTGGTGGTTATGTCCACCGTTCCGGCCGGGGCCGTCACGCGTTCCAGGAACACGCCGTCGGCTTCCGTGATGACCACGTTCCCGCCCAAAGCGTCGGCGATGATCGTGTTCACGTCCGTATTCATGGTGATGGAGGTCTGAGCCTTGGCGTCCACAAGGTCCGCCGTGATCAGGCCCGAGCCCAACAGGGCGCCCGTGTTCACGTCTATATCCACGTCCGCTGTTCCCGCCGTCACAGGCGCATTCAGCGTCAGGGAGCCGCTGGTGGTTATCGTAATATTATCGTTGCTCGTCACAACGCCCGCTTGTTTGTCGTAAGACCCGATGGTCAGGTCATCGGCGTCCTGGATCCACACAGGACCGCCCGCCGACACCGTAATCAGTTCAAAGTCATTACCGCCCTGGTAGATGTCCACGCCGCCGACAACCGCCGTAATCCGCGCGCTGTTGGCCGTGATGGTCCCGGCCGTCTGGGTCACGGCCTGGCCTGCATCCACCTGCAGGTTGCCCGTGGTTCCCACGCCCGTATTAATTGTGCCGGAGATCAGCACGTCGTTGGTTGCATCCAGATCGATCAGGGCGTTATTGCTGTTCAGCGTGCCGCCGATGATCAGATTGTCGCCCGCGTTCAGGGTCAGGGTTCCCGCGCCGTCCGCGTCGATCAGCGTGGGTACGCTGATGGTTCCGCCCGCCGTGATGCTCACCGCGCCGTTGTTGGCCGTATCAATGCCGTTGGCGCCGATGGTCACTTCGCTCACTTCGCGGATGGTCACGTTCTGCGCCGCGTTCGCGCCGGACAGATGCAGGACGTCCACTTCCGTATCCAGGTTGATGTCGCCCGTGGAGCCCGCGTTCAGCACCAGGGTCCCGGCCAGCACGTCCAGAGTGCCGGTTCCCAGGCTGTCCGCGATGTCGCCGGAAGCCGTCAGGCTCACCGTATCGTCCGAGGCTTCCACGTACCGGACATCCATGGATCCGCCGGCCGTCAGGGTCACGTTATTCCCGGTTCCGCCTGCCCGCACGTCCAGGGCGATCAGGTTGTCGCCGTCCACGTAGGTAATGGCGCCGTCCACCGTCTCAAGGCTCAGGGTGTCCACGTTGTTGCCGCCGCCGTCCGTGATGGCGCCCGTGTTGGTCACATCCAGGGTTCCGCCCGTGGTGTTGTCAAGCTGCAGGCTGGCTGCCATGTTGGACAGGATCGCCGCGCCGCCCGCATTGAAGGTCAGGCTCGCCGAGTTCACCTGGGAGGTCAGGGTGATGTTATTCACCGCCGTGGCGTCCAGGTCGTTGGCGACCACGTCGCCCGCGCCGTCCGTGATGCTGTCCGCGGCGTTCAGAACCACATTATTGCCCACCGCGTTCACCGCGCCCGCCTGAATGCTGGCGCTGTTGGCCGTGGTCAGGGTGACGTCCCCTGCCTGGGCTTCCACATACTGGGCGTTCAGGAGACCGCCCACGGTCTGGGCGCCGTTCACCACGATGTCGCCCGTGCCGGATATTACGCTGGCCAGGGTGATGTCGTCCGCTTCATCCACGGTGATATCGCCCCGGGCCACCGCTTCCAGGGTGGTCACGTCCGTATCAATATTGATGGAGCCGGCCCATGCCTGAGCAAGCAGGTTGCCCGCGTTCACCACGCCCGTTCCGGCGGTCGTGATATTGCCGGCCTGGGTGTTCATCTCCGCCAATAAGGCGTTTACCGCGCCGTTCAGGGTGATGCCCGTGGCCGCATTAATGTTCACGTTGGCCGCGGAAGTCACGCCCGCCACAGACACGGAGCCCAGGTTGGCCGCGATGTTCACGTCCCCGCCCACGCTCGTGATGGCGCCGGTGGCGACCACGTTGGTATCCGCCAGCAGGGTCACGTCGCCGGCCGTGGAGTTGACCGTGTTGTTCAGGTCCAGGTCCGCCGAAATGGACTTCAGGGTCACCGTGCCGCCCGTCACCGTTCCGTCGGTGGTCAGGGTTCCGTCGGAGGTCACCGTCAGGTCCACGCCCGCGGTCATGGCCGCCGAGTTCACAAAGGCCGTGCCCGCCGTGATCTCGATGTCGCCCGTGGCCGTCACTTCTTCCACCGCCACGCTGGTCACCGCGTTGATGAGCACGTCCGTGCCCGCATGCAGCAGATCCGTCGCCGCCACACTGGTCTGGGTGGCGGTCAGGATCAGGTTCTGGTTGGCGCTCACGCCGAACAGGTCGATCTGGTCGCCCGTGATGATCACGTCGCCCGTATCTGCCGTGATGTTGGCGTCCGCGTCCACGCCGCCGCCCACGGTGTTGATGATGATGTCGCCCGCCGCGGAAGTCACCGCCGCGTTGATGTCCGCCGTCGTGGCGCTGAAGTCCACGCCCGTTCCCGCAGCCACCGTGTCGCCGGTTGCGACCGTCAGCAGGACGCCTGCGTCGGCCAGCACATCGCCGCCGGCCGTCACCGCGCCGTCTATCGTAATGTTATTGCCCGCTATGTAGGCCACATCGCCCGTGGCGTTGATGACGCCCGTATGGTTGATGTTATTGCCCGCAAGCAGGAATATGTTATTGCCGCTTAGGGTGGTCAGAGTCACGTTGCCGTTCAGGCCTTCGATGTCCACGTCGCCGCCCTGGGCCGCTATGCCGTGAGTCAAGGTCACATTGCCGTTGGCTTCCAGGGTGACGTCCACCAGTCCGCCGCCCGTGGCGCCGATGAAGCCCGTCGCATCAGTGGAGGTGATGTCGCCCGAGGACGTGGTCACCGTGATGGCGCCGCTGGTTCCGGCCTTGATGGTGTGGTTGTCCGCTCCCAGATCCACCGCGCCGTTGGCGTTCAGGACAATCTGGTTGCCCGTGCCGGCCGCCACAATGTACACGCCGGTCAAACCGTCGGTCTCGTCGATGGTCACGTTGCCCGAGGCGTCCAGGTGCAGCTGATTCACGCTGGTGTCCAGGTCGATGTTCTTGGCGTTGCTGACCGTGAACAGGTCCGCGGATACATTGGCCTCCGTGCCGTTGACGTCCACCAGGCTCTTGCCGCCGCCGTCCAGGGTCACAAGGCCGCCGCCTGCGTTGATCAGGTCGATGAGCATGTCGCCCGTTCCGGCGTGGGTCAGGTAGATGTCCTTGTTGGCCTGGCTCGTATCCGCGTCCAGGCTCACCGTGGCGTCCACTTCCAGAGAACTGGCCGCCGTGCCGATGGAGCCCGCGTCAGCCACCAGGTTGATGTTCTGGGCCACAAAATCCGCACCCGTATCGCCGGCGCCGAATTCCACGATATTGCCGTAGTTGGCCGTCAGGTCAATCCGGCCGCCCGCCGTGATGCTGTCCAACTGGAACCCGGCCGCCCGGATGTCCACGTCGCCCGAAGCCGTGATGGTCAACGTTGCGCCCGTGCCGGCCTGGATGAAGTCCGTGCCGAATCCGTCCGCGCCGCTGTCGTTGTTCAGGTCCGCGATCAGGTACGCGTTCTTGGCCGTAATATTGCCGGTTGCGTTCTGGGTGATGAAGCCGTTGGCTTCCAGGACCAGGGTTCCGGTTCCCAGGTTCACCGCGCTGGAGATGGTCACGTCGTCCGGAGGATCGATGGTGGCATCGCCGTTATTGGTGAATATGGCGTCCGTATCCGCGTCCGTTCCGCCCCAGGCCGCATCGTCAATCAGGAGCAGGTCGCCGCCCTGCTGGCTGTAGATGATGTTTCCGCCGTTGGTGTTGAAGTCGGCTCTCACATCTCCGGAGGGCGTGTTATAAATGTAGATGCTGCCCGTACCCGTGGTCGTGCCGTCCACCACCAGGGCGTCTATGGTTATGGGGTCGGCCGCGGCGCCGATGCTCTTGGAAGCGCGGGCCGTAAAGATGTTCGTGTTCACCACCTGACCGTCCCCGTCCACGATGCCGTCCGACGCGCTGATTAACGTCACGTCATTCCCGTTCGGATTGATGATGCCCCCAACCGTGACAGTCCCCGACTGAGAGGCCATGGGCGATCCCGAACTTCCGTTCCGTTCGCTTCCCCAGGACATATTGTATCCTGTACCGGTTCCCGTGGGATTGATGTAATGGGGATGCGGATCAGGGCCCTTGTAGGAGTTTACATAAATGTCCTCGTCGCCGGTTCCATCTATATCAGAGTTCAGGTTGCCCAGGAGGATGTCTCCTCCCACGCTGATGGTGATGCCGCCTCCGGCGTTCATTGCAGCCGTGGGCGCCATGTACATGGCGAACACGGAGCCGGTGTTCTGGCCGACGTTAATATCCTTGTCGGCGTTGATCTTGGTTCCGTCTTGCATGAGAAAGACGTTCACGTCGTCAATATTCACGGAGCCGCCGTTGACGGTAACTTCCGCAGCGCCGTTGGGACCGGACTCCATGCGGAACTCGTCGGCGTTCTGGATGAACAGATCCCCGCCGTTCACGGTAAGAGAGCCGTTTTGGGTGATCACAATGTCCCATTCATTGCTTCCGCCCGGGTTCAGGACCACTGTACCGGCCCCAACCTGAGCATCGTCAATGATGATGTGGTTGGCCGTGGATGACAGGATGATCATGTCATGCTTATTGGCCTGGAGGGTGGTTCCTGAAATCTCGGTATTTCCATAGATATACAGGGCGCCCAGCTCGTCTCCGCTGGCGTCCGTGGTAATGGATGAAGAGCCGTCGAGGTTAATTTCGCCGTTCCTCTGGCCGCTGGCCGCATCCACCCAAAGGACGATATCTCCGTTATTGGCGTGGATTGCGCCTTCCACAGACAACGTGGAACCGTCGGTATTGTTATCGTAGCCGTTTGCGACGTAAACCAGGACCATGCCGCCGGCGCCAGCAACTCCGCCGTTATCCCCTTGGATGACGATAGAGTTTCCGTCGCCGTCTATGTCGGCGACAGCCAGATCCAAAGCGCTGCCTGATGCGTCGTTGGTCTGGAGCAGGCTAAAACTTTCGCCCGAGCCCCTGATTTCCGCATCCACCCGGCCGACTTCATTCGAAGAGTCCTCCACCAGTCTGGCCACGATGTTAAAGGCCGTGGCATTGGGGAGAGGAGTAAGCGCGGCGCCCGGATCGTAGGTCTGGTTGTAGGCGTACGATCCGCTGCCGAAGCGGGAGGCGTCGGTAACGAATTCGGAACTAAGGGAATTCGACTTAACAATGAGGTTATGAGCGATAATGGTCAGGGCGCCGCCTACGCTATCCCTTACAACGCCTGTGCCGGCAGTAGCTTCTAAGCGAACCGTGCCGGTCCCAACGCTGATATCCACCTTGGAGTCATCCAGGACAAAGTTGGCGTCCAGAGCCGTGTCGGCGGTGAAGCCGCTGTCCGGAATGGTTACGTTGCCGGCTGTGGCGATGAGCGCCACGTTGTCGTTGCCGTCCAGTTTCCAGGCGTTCACCGTAATATCCGCATCATTGCGAATCCACATGGACGCGTCCAGGTTCAGGGAAGGCATGACCAAGTTGGCCGACCCCAGCTTGCCCAGGGTGAGGGCGTAATTGCCGGTGTTGTCAATGGCGATTTCGCCGCCTTCCTCTTTGGTTACTGCAATGAGGTTGCGGATGGAAGTTTCAATGGCGTCGCCGTTGGCGTGGGTTTCCGGACGTCCGATGGCGCCGGTGAAGGCTTCGGGGTCTTCTATAACCTCGTCGTCCTTGACTCTGCCGATGAAGTCGGAAGCCTGGAGACTGACCCATGCGCCTGAACCTGTGGCGGTGATATCCGTGTATGTGTCGCCGTTATCCAGGATGCCCTTGCTGTTGGAAGTGATATCCACGACAACGCCGCCGGTTCCTGCGGTCACCAGAGCGCTCAGGAGGATGTCTCCGTCGGCCAGCATGGTGATAACCCCGGAGCCTGCGTCAATCAGGGCGCCGTCAACCATGGTGATGCCGCCCAGGTTGGAGCCCGCCTTAAAGTCAGCGATGACATTGACATTAATATCTCCCTTGCCGGAGCCGTTGTTGACGATGATGTCGCCGTCAACGCCCATGTTGACGTCTTCAGCTGCGACCAGTGACACAAAGCCATTGATAGCGGAGCCGCCATTGGCGCTGATCCTTCCCTGAAGGTCAATATTGCCGGCGCCTGTTCCCGTCCCCAAATAGACAAGGACCGTATTGGTCGCCGAGCCTGTGATGGTTCCATTGGCGTCATTGGTAATGCTTCCGTTATTTGCCGTGACTTCAATCTTGGCCGATCCGCCGGAGCCGAATCCCGCCTGGACAGGACCCTGGATGAGAACGTCGCCGCCCAACCCGTTGGAGTCCAGATAAACCCCGGCAAGGTTCGGGCTCTTGGCGGAGATGCTTCCATGGGAGCCCACCCAAATGGCGTGGGAGCCGGTGTTGTTGGAGTTGATATCCACCGCGGCGGCCCCAGTTCCGGCGGAATGGACAGCCTGTATGGTTCCGTCGATGTTTACCGGCCCGGTTCCGGTTCCCGAACCCTGGAACCGGATCCAGGCGTCGCCCGACCCGGTGTGGTTGGCTTCTATCAGTCCGTTGGAACCCACGGTGATTCCGGCGGTTCCATAGGTATCGATGAAAACGGAGGCCTGGCCGAATGTAGCGTAGGTTTGAATGCCGGCAGATCCGGTCTGGCCGATGACAACGGCGCCGGAGGCGTCAATATCCACGGAGCCTATGGTCTCGCCGGTGGCTACGATGTTGGCGCCGTCGCGCAGGACGACCTGATCCGCGGAGTCGATATCCACCACGGCCGTCCAGCTTCCCTTGCCGGCCAGCATATCGCCGTAAACGGTCACGTCGGCGCCGGCGGCGTTGGAATCCAGCTGGACCAGAGAGTACATCATGCCAATTGCTTGGACTTCCTCCTGGCCTGTGGCGTTATTATCCCTGACGGTGATACCCTGGGCGCCGCTGGAAGACACCAGCACCTGGGCCACACCCTCACCATCCACGTAGGCCTTGACGAGATTGTCGAGAATCACGTTTCCGCCGGCGTCAACATCAATAATGGAAAATCCTGTATTTGTTACGGCCTGCATGGAAGCCGAAGAGCCCATGGTTACGTCATCAAGAGACTCCACGGCAACCAAAGAATTCATGCTATTCGATCCGGCGAACATGGCGCCATTGACAAGAACATCGCCGCCCGCGCCGTTGGAGTCCAGTTGCACCGTGGAATTCCAGCCTCCATCTGCGTGAAGGTTGGCGTTGGAGTCGATGACCAAGGCGTGGGAGCCCGTATTCAGGGAATTCACGTCAATGAGAGCGCTTCCGCCATCTGCGTAGAGACTGCCGTCAATATGGACTTCGCCCGTGGCGTCGCCATTGACGTTAATCTGGATGGTGGACGTGCTGCCGCCCTGCGTCTTGATTTCGGCTTGGCTGCCTACAGTCACCCCGCCTGTTCCGTTCCATACGTCAGCTATCACTTTGGCATTGCCCGTATTGGCCGTCGCGCTGACGCCGCCGTTAATGGTCAGTGCGCCGCTGAAAACGTCCATATCCACTACGGCTAATTGGGAATTGTCGGCAGTAGTCAGATTGGCGTTTACGTCGCCGGAGGCGCCGATTGTCAGGCCTGCGACCCCTGCTGTGCTTATGAGGGTCGCCCGGACGTTCTTGGAGCCGGACGCTGTCACCGTTCCTGCGTTGGCGGGGGCGTCCCCGCCAATCACAATATCCTTGGCGGAGATGAAAGCCAGGGCGGTTCCGCTGACGGCGCTTGCCTTGACGGACCCGGTTCCGGAAGCGCCTACTGCGACGTCTCCGGACGCCAGAATATTCACTGAACCGTAGTTGACTCCCATGGCCTTGACAGAGCCGCCCTGGTTGACTGCCACGCCGTCGGCGGAGTCGATATTCACCTTGGCCACGCCGTTTCCGGAGTTTCCGGCATGGACGGTTCCCGTAACGATCACATCGCCGCCCGCTCCATTGGAGTCCAGACTAATCAATCCGGTATTGGCGCTTCCTGCAGCATTTTGGGCGGTAATCTCTCCGCTAACCAGGATGCCCGTGGCGCCGGTGGCCGTAACATTCACTGTGGCATCCCCGCTGGTGGATTCGGCTTTGATGGTTCCCTGGTTGACCACATTGGCGTCGGAGAACAGGCTAATGGTGGAAGCATCGGCGCCATTCGCGGTTATGCTTCCGCTGCCGCCCACGGTAATGCCGGCCGTCCCTCCTGTGCTGGTAATGGTCACCAGGGCCTTGACCGAACCGGAGGCATTCACATTGCCGATCCCCAGGCTGCCGATGACGATGTCGGCGCCCGAGATGTCCACCGACCCGGTCTTGGAATGGGCGTAGATGGAGCCGCTGGCGTCCACAAGCACGTCGCCCGTCGCGTTAACGTCTACAATATCCTTATAGCCCGCTCCGCCCTCGGCGTAGATAGCGCCGTTGGCGGTCACGGATACGTTTGCAGCATTAATCGTCGTCTTGGCGCCGGTGGTTCCAGCGGGCAGCCCCCCGATGGGTCCGCTTGTCTCGGCGGCAATGGCGCCGGAATTGGACACGCTTACATCGCCCGCGGCCGTGACGCTCAGGTCTACAGGGATGCCAGTTCCGGACCCCCTGGCGTATATCGAGCCGCTATCTCCCGACACGGATATGTTTCCGCTGGTGGATTCCACGCCAACATCCACAGTGGAGTTGCTTCCGCTAAAAGCGGACCCGCCTATGGCCGCCTGTCCGCCGCCGCGTTGTTCAACAATAATGTCACCCCTGGCGGTTACATCCACATTGACGGAGGCGCTGTCGCCTTCCAGGTAACCACCCAGCCATGCATCATAACCGGTTCCCAGGCCCGCCGACCCGCCGAGGACTTTGATGCTGCCATTGGCCGCGGATACATTTATGTCGGCAGACCCGTTTGCACTGCCTTTTCCGTAGAGCCAAATTTCCGCCAACTGGCCCTGCTCTGCATCGATCAGAATGTTGTCATTCGCCGTAGCATTTAGGGACCCGGTTGCGGAATTACCATAAGTCCAGGTCTGGATGGCGCCCGTGCCTCCGGCGCTTCCGCCCAGCACGGTAATGTCGCCTCCGTTGGCGTTAACGGTTAGTGTTGCAACCGAACCGGAGCCGGCGTTCGAACCCGCCTTGGCGCTGATGATGGCTTTGCCGCTGTTGGCGTCCACGGTGACTCCGCCGCCTGTGGAGGTGACGTTCATGGCTGCAGCGCCGGAAGCCTGCGTTAGCGCCGTGATATAAGCGCCGCCCGCCGCGGCGCCCGTAACTATAATGTCGCCTTGGGCCGTTATGTTTCCAACAGCATTATCGGCTGCTCCGGCGTACACGTTCGTACTGCCGGCGAAGCCTCCGCCGCCGTTGACTGCAATGCCGCCTGCAACGGCATTAAGGGTGACCAGAGCGGAAGCGCCTTGGGTGTAGGCGTCCACGTTTTCATTGACTGTTATACTGTCGGCCGTGATGGACAATTGAACAAGGGCGCCGTTGGCGGTTCCTATCCCCATGCCGGAAGTGACGCCGTCCATGGCGGTAATGCCGCCAATGGTCAGGTCCATGCCCGTATTGTCCAGCCAGAAGCCTTCATTTCCTGTATTGTCGCCGGAGTAAATAGCTTCCAGGGCGCTGACCTGGGTGATGAGATTGTTCGCGCTGGCGCCGATGCTGTCGGACGCGAACATGACCAGACTCTTGGCCGTGACGTCCGTGGCGCCGGTTCCGACGGTGCTGATAATGCTTCCGCCGCTGGCTGTCAGGAAGGCCTGGTCTTCGGAGGTCAGATGACCGTTAAAAAGGATATTTCCGTTGCTTGTTGAAATGGAAACATCGCTGGTTCCGGTTCCTGCGGCAATGTCGGATTCCACATTAATGATGGTCACATTGCCCGCGGCCGACTGGGTCACGGTAATATGTCCGCTTTCCGTATCCACGTCGGTGAGCGTAATGCCGCCGGTGGTTCCGGAGTTGATCCAGATATTGCCTGCGCTCAGGGAATGGGCGGCGTCAATGTTCACCGCGCCCGTACCAACGCCTGCGCCGCCAAGCATGTTCAAATGGATGCCGCCGCTGGTCAGGTTGTCGGCGTTCACAACAGGGGCAATGATGTCTATGGCGCCGTTGACCCCGCTTCCGGAGCCGATGCCCAGATCGGCTTCCAGGTCCACGCTGGTTCCGGCTGTGATGTCCACGCCGGCGCCGCCGTCGCCGTCAATGATGGCGCCGCCCTTGGCTTCCACCTGCACGGTGGTTCCCGCCGATGCGGAGCCTGTCAGAATGACGTTGCCGGTAGCGCCCGTTCCTTCGCTTGCATACAGGTCCACGCTGCCCAGAACGGCCTGAACCTGCTGGCCTGCCGCGATGGTCAGATCGCCGTTCATGGCCGCTAGCCAAATGGTGTCGTTGGCTTCGCTGATGGTTCCCGAAACCGTTAGATTGGAGCCTGCCACTGCGAGGATTTGGTCGCCCGACCCGCCGCCGGAGGTAAAAATGTCGGTCAGGTCCAGGTCGCCTTCCTGATAAATCTGGATGTTGTCCGTGGAATTGAGGGTGGTGGTTCCCGAGCCCACCTGAATGTCCACAGCCAGGGGCAGTTGCAAAGCGTTTCTGGGATCAATGTAGTTGACTTTGGTAAAGGCCCCGTTGCCGGTTCCAATGTAATACTGGTTGCCGCCCGCCGAGTCGGCCGTAATCGTAAGATCGCGGCCGGCCTGGGTTTTGGTGTAGTACGGCATACCTGAGCCGCCGTCCTGGTCGTCCACCACATTTTTCAAAGCCGTAATTGTAACGTCATGCGATCCGATCACTTCGCCCAGCGTAATGCTGCCGCCTGTGGACTCGATGATCACCTGGGATGTTCCGCCGGAAGCCAAAACGTTATATGCATAAATGTCGCCGCCTGCGGTAATATCCACAGATCCCGCAGCGCCGGTGGCCATGACGATGCCGGAGCCTCTCACCACAGGATCGACAGCCTGTGTGTCGCCCAGGATGATGTCGTCCACTTCGTCGATGGTTATGGATGAGCCCTGAGCGTACAACTGCTTGATCTGGGTTTCCAGGGGTTGGGCGGACGTGCCGATTTCATCCCGTGCTATGAGGGTGGCCGTTCCGCCGGTTGCTATGAAGTCCGCGGCAGAGTCGCCGCCGGATAGATCGTTGATGGCGCCTTTGGTTGCGGTGAGATAGATGTCGCCGGTGGTGTTGCTCACATAATCCACCAGGATGTCGTCGGTTTCCACCATCACAAAGTCGCCCGTGCCGGAAACCGTGGCCAGGATGGACCCCACCGTGGTTTCAATGGGGTTGCCCGTGGAGCCGAAGGCTGTGGGGTCAGTCACGACTACGCCTGCGTTGGGTGCGATGATGTCCACCTCTCCCGTGCCTGCATCCGTGATGGCGCCATAGGATTCAATGACAATAGCCCCCGTGGCTATAAAGCCGGGGTTTATGTTCGTAGGATTGCTGGTGGACAGCACGCCCAGATCAATGCCGTTCCAGCCATACAGGTAAATCCGGCCGGACCCGGCGTCGATGAGGGAGTCGGCGTCCATGGTGATGGAGCCGTTCATGGCGATGACCGTCACGGGCACATTGCCTGTTCCGGTTCCCAACCCCGAGCCGCCGTTGACGATAATATCGGCGGTTCCGTTTGCGAAGTCCACATTATCTCCCGCCAGGATGTAGATGCTGCCTGCGGGAGCATTGGCGTTTATGGAGTCGTTAAGGCTTATGGAGCCGACGGCGCCTCCGGTGCTTACCGTAATGACTGCGGCAGCGAGGCTGGAGCCCATAATGGGAGCGCCTGAAGCAATCGTGATATCCCCCCTGTTGGAATTAATTCCTATGGTTGTCATCCCCAGGGATTGGGCCGTGACAGGACCGCCGATAACCACGTCGCCGCTGGCCGTGTTGGAATCAATGTCTACCGTAGAGGTTGTCCCGGCCTGGGCCGAAAGACTCCCATTGATAATCAGGGCCGCGCTGGCCCCGGTTCCATCTCCAGCGGCGTCAATGTCTATCAATGCCGCGCCTGACAGGGCATCCGCGGTCACATTGCCGCCGATTACAACCTGTTTTACGCCCACGCCTGAACCTGTAATGGTTACCGCGGCGTCGCCCGTGTTCGAACCTCCGCCCGTAGCGTCGGTGTCGGCTGTCACGGCTCCGGAAATCGCCATGGATCCTGTGTAGGACTGGATCAGCACAGAGGCCGAATTCGATCCGGTAAGGCCGAGCGCCAAGTCTGCGTTAGCCAAAACCGGAGCGTCCACTGTAACGTTTCCGTTTGCAACCATGGTCACGGTTGCGCTTCCCGACCCCGCTGTTGCAGTGAGGCTTCCCGAGGCGCCAACGGTGATGGTCCGTGCAATTTCATGGCCGCCTGCCTGTCCGATATTGACCGTGGCTGAGTACCCTTCGCTTCCGGTTACGGATGTGTCGGCCAGGACAACGCCGTTGATGGTCACGGCGCCGGAAGCCAGAGCCGCCCCGCCGCCGCTTCCGTAAGCGTAAACGCCTACTGTTGCGGCGCCGTTGCCCAAACCGTCGCCCGCCTGCGCCGTAAGGGCGCCGGAGCTTGTCCCGGCGGACTCGATGGTCACGTTGCCGCTTAAGGAAGTGACTTCAACATAGGCGCTGCCGCTGGTGGTTTCGGCCAGAATGGGAGCGTCAATCGTTACGTGTCCCGCTGCGTTCAACGAGAATTCGGTGGTCCCGAAGCCATCGGCCAAAGCCTGGACCGTGGCGCCCGAATTAATGTCAATGGCGCCGCCTATGGCCCAGCTTCCGTACATGCCGATGAGCACTGACGCCGTGGAGCCTCCGCCGGTCTGGGCGTCCGCCGTAATAGAGCCATCCACCACGACGGAGGAACTGTCAGCCGTAAGCGTTATTTTGGCGCTGCCCGAGGAATTGGCCTGGACCACGCCTCTGGAGCCCACCACAATGCCGTTGCCTGTATTGGCCGTTGCCGTGATGTCTACCTGAGCATGGACCGAGCCGGAAGCCGAAACCGAACCTTTAGCGGTCCCCGAACCGGTCACTACCGTTGAGCCGCTGAGGGTGGCCGTGCCCGTGGCGGAAGCCACGTTGACCTGGCCGGACCCGGCGGCGTCCGCGCCCACAATAATATTTCTATCCGCGTAAATCTTGACGTAATCCACGGCGTCGGAGCCGCCGGTTGCGGATACGCTTCCCCCTCCGTAAATGATTACGTCACGGCCGATCTTGCCGGTTCCGGTTCCGCCTATGTCCACCTGGGCATGGCCGGAGCCTGTTCCCGCGGAGCCCAACATGGCTTCCACGGCGCCGCCGTGAATCAGCACACTGTTGTCGGCGTTAATGGTTACTTGCGCGGTGTGACCCGTACCGGATCCTGCAACGGCTTGCAAAGCGCCGCTGGCGCCCGCTACCACGACATTGCCGCTGTTGACCGAGCCTGAATTTGCGTTCACAGTGATGGAGGCGTCCCCGGAGGAGTCTGCAATCACGACGCCATGGATTTGAACGTCGCCGCCAGTGACTCCCGTGCCCGCGTTGATGCCGATGGTTGCATCGGAGCCCATGGCCATAATGCTGATGGAGCCGGTGGCGTAATCGTTGACCGTCACGCTGCCGCCTGCGTTGATGTTGATGTCGGCTGTCACATTTGCTGCGCCGGTGTCGCCGGCGAAAACCCCTGCGGAATAGGAGCCAGACCCAAAACCGGCTGCATCGCCCGTTATGGTGACCGTGGTTCCCGCGTCAATATCCACCCGGGCGGAGCCGCTGGCCGATACGGAGCCTATGACGGCGTTGGCGCCGCTGATAGTGACGGAGGTTCCTGCGTTAATATCCACATAGGCCTTGTCCGATGCCGCAGCCCGGACTCCGCTGCCCTGGGTGACCTGCACCGAGCCGCCGGCGTCCAGAAGCACGGAGCCGGTAATGGAGGCGGCGCCCGAAGAAACAGCTTGGAGGTAAGCGCCGTTCCCGGTCACCAGAATGTTGCCGCCCGCCTGGGCGTCAACCAGGGCGTCCCCATCATGGCCGCTGGCGCTCACCCAAGCCATCATACTGTCAAGCAGGATGTCCTGGGCGGCGTCCAGGTAAACCTGGGCGTCATTTCCCCAGGCGATGGCCATGCCCGCGGACGGGAAGCCCGTACTTACGCCAAAATCAATGTCGCCGGTTGTTGAAGTCAGCGTGACTGAGACGTTTTTGCCGGCATTCGTGGAGGTAAAGCCCTGCACCACATCGTTGATGTAAAGGGCGTCGGCCGTGATGTCTATGGTTATGCTGCCCGCTCCCACGCCTGCAAAATTAACGTCCCCGATTACGCCATTCTTGGAGCCGTCTATAGTGAGGGCCTTGTCGTTTTCCAGGTAGAAAACGTTTGTGCCGCCGTCCAGGGCGAACTTGCCCTCCATCATGTCCACGTCGGTCATGAGCACGTTATTTTTCGAACCTACGCTGGCGTCGGCGTACAAGTACAAATAGCTGGTTCCCGCCGTGTTGGTTCCGATGACGTCATTGGCCGTGGTTCCGGTGGCGCTTACGATGGAGCCGCCCGAGGCGTACAGATATATATTGGCGTCGCCCGCAACATGCCCCACGGTGGAGGCCGTGCCGCCAAAGTCAATGCCGCCTGATGCCGCTAAAATGCTTACGGTATGACTGCCGTTGACCGCAACCACGTCTGCATCCACGGCATGGATCGTAACGTCCGTATTGGGACCCGCAACCTGGACGGTAATGGAGCCGCTGTCGGTTTTTACGTCCGTTAGGGTGATGGTGTCTCCGCTGTGGGCCATTGTTCCGTTAAACCATACGTCGCCCTTGAGTTCCGCATAGGCGGTGAGGGAGACGTCGCCCGTACTCACGTCGTTCAACAGGATGTCCTGGGCCGAGCCTAAGCTGCCGCGGCTTTGAGCCGTGATGACGGAAGATCGCACTTCAATGGCGGCGCTCATTCCCGCGGCGCCCACGCCGATTTCGCCCTTGCCGCTGTCGTAGCCAGCGTAGATGTTCAGGGTTCCGGCCGAGATGTCCAGGATGTTATCCGAGCCCGCGTCAATAATGTCGCCCTTGGCCCAAACGTTCACGATTCCGGTGGTGTTGATGGCGCCGCCGCCCACGGCGGTTCCGCCCAGGGACACATCCCCGGAGGAGTACACCTCCACCTTGTATCCGCCCAAAGCGGCTGCTTGTCCGTTGGCGCCAATGGTCAGGGTTCCCGCCGGGTTGTACAGGGCCAGGGCCAAGTCATTGCTGCCTGCGGTAAAGGGCACGTTCAGGTTCATGGAGGTTCCGGCGCCCAAATACACTTGGTTGCCATCGGTTCCCAGGTTCAGGGTCAATGCGCCGGAAAGGTCAAAGGCGTCGCTGTCGTAAAGCTGAATATGTCCGTTGGACCCGTTCAGGCCGCTCAGGTTCTGAGCGGAGCTGACTGTCACTGTGTTAAAGGTGCTCACGTCCACATCCAGAGCCCTGACTGCGTCCGCGGAATCCTTCACGTCAATGGGGGACGGGTCGGCGGCCGTGCCGCCAACATGCATCCCAGCCTGGATGTCCAATGTGGCGCCTGCGCTGCCCGGTCCGGAATTGGCGCCTCCGCCGGAGATGACGGTGGCCGTGTTTCCGTCGTCAAAAACGCTCTTGTCTGCGCCCAGGGCGTAAATGGTCACATTGCCGAACTCGCCCAAAGGCGCCCCGCCGGCCGTCACGGTCATGACCGTGATGTCGCCGTCATTGGCGTCCACAAAGATATCGCCGGAGTTGGTTACCACGCTCTGCAAGGTAATGTCGTCCACTTCCCGGATGTTGATGTCGCCCGTGCTGGTGGAACTGGCGATGAGAGTCTCCACCTGGGTGTCAATGGCGCCGAGTCCGGTGTTGCTTCCGATACTGCCCCCGGCAATCAAAGTAGCTAGGCCGCTTTCCGCTCTAACATCCAAAACGGCGTCCGCCGTTGTTTCCAGGATGCTGCCTGTCGTCGCCTTAAGGTACACGTCTCCCGCATGGGAGTAGACCGTTCCCTGGGCAAGCGCCGCCAGTTGGATGTCGCCGGCGTTGGAAATGATTTTGATGTCGCCGGTCGCCGCCCCCGCGGTTTCCACATCCAGCAGGGTCAGGCCGTCGTACTCAGTGATAAAAATGTCGCCGTTTCCTGTTACCTTGGCGTCCAGTTCCGTAACCATGGTTTCAATGGCCATGGTTCCCGTGAACCTGCCTATACCGGTTGCCGTGTCAATCACGGTGATGGCGCCGGTTTCGTTGGCCACAATGTCCGGATTGCCGTGGTCGCCGGTTAGGATTTCCACCAAGGCTCCGTCGGTCGAGGTGATGGTGACGGCTGTGCCGCCCGTATGGAAGGTCACGATCTGGCTGATTTCAATGTTTCCGCCCGCCGTGAGGGTGATTGTGCCTGTTCCGGCGCTCACCCGGGCCTCACCCGTATCATTCTGGAACATGGACAAAACGCCGTCTCCGTCGCCTGCCGTATCGGCCGAAATGGTCACGTTCACGCTGCCGCTGGCTGAAGCGCCTGCATGGGAGACGGTGATGTCGCCGTTCGCGCCCATGGTCACGTTATTCCCGGCCAGGATCGAGACGGAGCCGGAAGCTGCGTCCACGGTCATGGGCCCACTAAAGACGACGTTGGCGTCTGCGCCGCCCTGGGTGTCGATGATCGCACTGACCGCGCCCTGACTAACCAAGGCCGAGGCCGCATCGTCCACAGGATTGATGTTGATGGAGCCGTTGACGGTGATGTCGCCCTGGGTGGACTGGATTAGCACCGAGCCCGAGGCTCCAGACATTCCATTACCGTTTCCGGCCATGATGGCGCCGTTAACGATTACGGAGCCGCCCGTTCCCCGGGAGTCGATATACACCATGAAATCGCCGCCCGAGCCTTCGGCGGATACGTCGCCGCCCACCTGCAGGGCGCCCGCCCCGGTTCCAAGGGAAATGATGTCGATCTGGGCTGCGCCGCTTGCGCTGGTCGCGGTAACGCTTCCGTCCACAACCACCTGTTTGGAGCTGATTCCTCCTCCCAGGATGGTCACGTAGGCGGAGCCGCCGGAAGCCGTGGAAGTCAGGTCCGCCTCCACGGTGAGATTGCCCGTACCCGCGGCGATGTAGATCACGGAGTCTCCCGAGCCGTTGTTCATTACGGAAATGCCCGAGTTGGCGCCGATGTTCACGCTTCCATCTGCGCCGATAGCCACAAAGTCGGCCCATGGCGAGCCGCTTCCGGGCGTGGCGTATCCGTCAGGCAGAGAGGTTCCCGCAAACCCGGATCCATAGCCGCTGGCGGCTATCGTTCCTGTTCCGGATTCGATGGTCAGGTTTCCTGATGCGAAAATATCCACATAGGCTTCGTTGCCGCCTCCCGCCGCAGAATCCGCCAGGATTGAGACATTGCCTTCTATGGTGACGTCGCCGCTGGCGTGCAAGTCAACCCCTGCGAAGGCGGTGGACCCGATGCCAGCCAGGGCCTGGATATCGCTGCTGCCGTATACGGTGATATTTCCGCCCACGCTGCCGTTGATCCACCCTGCTGCAACAAAGCCTGAGGAAGCGCTGGCGTCCGCTATCACCTGGGCGTCCAAATGAAGGTCGCCGGAAGCGAAGAGCCCGATTTTTGCGCCGCCGCTGCCGCCGGCCGCGGAACTGGCAAAGACGTCATTGTAGACGATGAGATCGCCGCCGCTTGCCTCCAGGGTCACGCTACCGGTTGAATCCGGGCCGCCCAGGGCCTGGATGGTTCCGGTTCCGGAATTGGCTGCGTCAATGGATACGGAAGCGCTTTCAGATACGATGTATACATAGGTGCTTTTCGAACCTCCGGTGGAGCCGTCCGCCACTATATTGACGTCCCCGTGGATATCAACATCTCCAGCAGATAAAATATCAATCCAGGCGTCGCCGGACCCGCCTGTGGCGGTGATGTCGGCCAGAGATCCCAATGATACATCACTTGCTACCGGAACTGTTGCGAATCCCGTTGGCCAGGCTGAGTAGCCGATTCCAACCGCGGCAAGGGAGCCGCTGTTGGTTCTCGCGTCAGCCACAACCAGGCCGTTGATGGTCACATTGCCAGTGTCCAAGGCGGAGCCGCTTCCTAAAGCAAACACGCCAACCTGGGCGTAGCCCAAACCGGTCCCGTTGCCTGCAATCGCGTGAAGCGTTTCAACAATTGCTCCCGTACCATTTGTTACAGGTCCTATTGCGACATTGCCGCTGTACGATGTAATGCCGATCTGGACGGCAGAACCGCTGCCTTGGGCAAGGATGGCAGCGTCAATGGCAATATCGCCGGCTGCGCCCAAGGAAACCCAGGCCGAACCTGCCGAACCTCCCAAAGCCTGCACAGAGGCGCCTGTGTTGATGTCAATAGAACCGCCGATAACAGAGCCGCCGATAACCGGCACGCCGCCCCAGGCGCTGCCGATGGAAACGACGGCGGTTGATCCGCCATTGGTTTCCGCGTCAGCCAAAATGGAGCCGTCCACCACCACATTGGAGCTATCCGCGCTAAAACCAATATATGCGTCTCCGGAGGAAATCGCCTGGACAACGCCGCTGCCTCCCACCACGATTCCGTCGCCGGCGGCGGCCGTGGCAGTGATGCCCACTAACGCCGCCACGGAGCCGGAGGCTTTTACCGAGCCTACAGCGGTTCCTAAGCCGATGACTACGGAGGAGCCGCTCAGGGTGGCCGTACCCGTGGCCGATGCCACGTTGATCTTGCCGGAGCCTGATGTATTCACGCCCAACTGGATGGCCCCGTTTGCATAGGCCTTGACGTAATCGCTTGCACCCGTGCCGCCCGCGGCCGTCACCAGACCGCCGCCGAGGATGGTGATGTTTCCGCCGATTTTATTGGCGCCCGTACCGCCCAGGTTCACCTGGGCATGGCCGGAGCCCGTTCCCACGGTGGCCTGCACTGTTCCGCCGTTGACCTCAAGGCTTCCGTCCGCAAAAATGTTCACGTCAGCGGTATCGCCCGTGCCGGAACCAGCCGTGGCCAGGATGGAGCCCCCGGCGTTGACAATGACGTTTGCACCGGTTTTGGCGCCGATGGCGGCCGTGTCGCCGGCGGCGTCAATGGTAATCGTTGCGTCGCCCGTTGCGGACCCAACGACCTTGGAATTAACGGTTATTGCGCCGCTGGCGGTTGCGCCCGTTCCTGCGGAGATGTTCATGACTGTATCGCCCGAAGCGGCGTCCGCATACACGCCGTATGAGCCTCCGCCGGTATTGGCATTGATTGTAATGTCCGTTTTGGCTTCCAGGGTAATACTCGTTGCAGCTCCGCCAAACGCACTCACCGCCGCCTCTATGGGGCCGCCCCAGCCGCCGCCGGTGATGTCTATGGAGCCTCCCGCGGCTTTGATGGAGACGTCAGCAGAAGTATAGCCGCCAGCCGATACCGCTATATTTCCGGCAATGACCACGTTTTGGCCTGCATCAATATCCACTTTGGCTATACCCGGGATCATGCCGATATTGGCTTCCACGGCGCTGTTGCCCTGAATGGTCACGTCGCCGGTGGCGCCCTGGGCGTTCAGAACGATAATGGAGGAGCCGCCCGAGCCGCCGTCGGTTTGAATCGTGCTGGCAAGGGGGCCAATCGTGATGTCATCCGAAGCAATCAGGTTAATAAAAGCCTTTCCTGACGCGCCAACGGAATCGGCGACAATGGAACTGCTGGCAGTAATGTAATTGATGTCCCCGGCCGAACCGGCGCCCACCGCCGTGAGATTGACCGTTGCGATTTTATTCGCGCCGTTTGTGTATGCGTGAACAGCTTCATTCACGGTAATGGAGTCCGCCGTAATGTCAACGATCACGGAGCCTGCGCCCGTGCCGTTGTTGGTGACGCCGTTATAAACTCCGGCGCCTGTCAGGCCGATGGTCAGGTCCTTGCCCGTGTTGTCCAGCCAGAAGCCCGCATCGCCTGTGTGGCCTGTATTAAAAACACCTTCCAGGTTGTTGACTTGCGTTTCCAGCACGCCTGTTCCTGAGGCGCCCACGCTCTCGCGGGCGGTAATCACCAGATTGGCGGCCTGGACGTCCAGAGCGCCGGTCCCGGCGCTGCTGGAAATAGTTCCGTTTCCGGTTCCCGTGCCGGCGGTAAGATAGACCGTACCCAAGCTGACAATGGCGCCGGTTGTTGCACCGCCGCCGTCAAACAAAATGTCGCCGGATTTGGCCAGAATGCTAACATCGTTGGTTGCGGCGGAGCCGTCGTCGGAAACCACGGACTGCACCTTCACATCCGTATTGGGGCCTGCAACCTGGACGGTAATGGCGCCGCTGTCGGTCTTCACGTCCACCAGGGTGATCGTGTCGGAATCGTGGGCCATGGTTCCATTAAACCAGATGTCGCCCTTGATTTCCGCATAGGCGGTAAGGGAAACGTCTCCGGTGCTCACGTCGTTCAGGAGGATGTCCTGGGCGGAGCCCGCGGCGCCCCTGCTTTGGGCCGTGATGGTTGCGGCGCTCACCTCAATGGCGTTGCTCATTCCTGCGGCGCCCGTGCCGATCTCGCCGGTGTTGCTTCCGTAGCCCGCGTAGATATTCAGGGTTCCGGCCGAGATATCCAAGACATTGTCCGCGCCGGCGTCAATAATGTCGCCCTGCGCCCAGACGTTCACAATGCCGGTTGTATTGAGCGCTCCGCCGGCTACACCGGTTCCGCCCAGGGACACGTCGCCGGCGGAGTATACTTCCACCTTGAAGCCGCCGGAAGCCGCCGCTTGTCCGCTGGCGCCGATGCCCAGGGTTCCGGCGGTGTTGTACATGGCCAGACCCAGGTCGTTGGAGCCGGCAGTAAAGACGTCGTTCAGATTCATGCCGGTTCCTGCGCCCAGGTAAACCTGGTTGCCTGTTCCGCCCACGTTCAGATTAAGCCCTGAAATATTAAACGAGCCTGCGTCGTAAAGCTGAATATTGCCTGTATTGCCAGCGTCCACGGAGGAGTTTACCGTGATGCTGCCGAAGGTGCTGGCGTCCACGTCGATGGCCCGCACTGCATCGGCCTCGTCAAACAGATCGATGGCCGAAACGTCAGAGCCTGTGCCGCCCACGTGCATTCCGGCTTGCAGGTCCAGGGTGGCGCCTGCGCTGCCCGGCCCGGAGGTGGGGCCTCCGCCGGAGATGACCGTGGCCTTGTTTCCGTCGTCCAGGATGCTCTTGCCGGTTCCCAGGGCTTGAATAGTTACGTTGCCGAATTCACCGCCGCCGGTTCCGCCCGCGCTCACGATCATGACCGTAACGTCGCCGCTGGCGGAATCCACAAAGATGTCGCCCGAATTGGTGACAAGGCTTTGAAGCGTGATGTCGTCGGCTTCCCGGATGTTGATGTCGCCCAATACTGTGGTGCTGCCTTGGATGCCGGCGATCCGCGTATTGATGGCCGCCGCTGCGCCCGTTCCTATTCCTATGCTTCCCGTAGCAGTCAGATAGGCGGTTCCGGACTTGGAGATGATGTCCGCTGCGGTGTCGCTGCCGGAATCCGTAATGCTTCCGCCCTGGGCGTCCAGGACAATGCTGCCCTGACCGCCGCCGTTGGCGTCGGTTGCGTCAATGGCGACCAAATCTACGGCGATGCCGGCCCCTGTGGAGGTCAGGCTAATGAATTCGCCTAAGCCCTGGTCGATGATCTGCACGTCCGTGGCCGTGATGAGCCCGCCAGCCTGGATCACGATGGTTCCGGTCTTGGTGTCCACGTCTTCCAGAATAATGGCGTCGGTTTCCGTAATATAGATGTCTCCGGCGGTGGTCACGCTGGCGTCCAGCCGAACCACCTGGGTTTCAATAGGGCCGTTTCCACCCGTCTCGCCTATGCCGTTGGCAGCCGTGATTGTCGCTCGCGCCACGCCGTTGTTGGCGATGATGTCTTCCGTAACGCCGCTGGGATCGGGTGTATCGCCCGCATCCAGGACGGCGCCTGAACTCGTGCTGATGATCACGGCGTTGGTTCCGGCGTTGGCCGTGATGATCTGGCCTATGGTTATGTTTCCGTCAGCCTGCATGTTGACCACGCCGGCGCCTGCGTCGATCACGGTTCCGTCCGCCATTTGGATTACGCCGTCATTGCTGGCGGACGTGGAGGCTGCAATGGCGAAGCTGAAAAAGCCGGCGCCGGCGCCGGTTCCGCCCACAAGGGGGTTCACCACAATATCGCCGGCGGCGTCAAAAATGAGGTCGTCGCCCACCTGGATACTGACGGAGCCAGTGGAACCTATAATCTCCGTGGGGGCGTTTATGAAGACGTCGGCGTCCACGCCGCCTTGGGTGGTGACTATGAATTTGTCCGTGCCTGTTGCGCCCACGTCAATGGACACGCTGCCGCTCAGGGTGATGTCCCCCCAATGGGAGGAAATGTTGACGCTGCCCAGGTTCCCCGCGCCCGCTCCTGCGATGAGGCCGCCGGTTATGATCACTTCACCGGTATTTCCGTTGGAGTCGATGTCCACCGTGGAGCTGGTCGCCCCTATCGCAGAAACATTATCGTTGATAACAAGGGCGGCGTTAACCCCCGTGCCCGTGCTGTTGGCGTCAATGTCAACAACAGCGGTGGCGCCCGTTGCAGAGACTTTATTGTTTATCTCCACCCCTCCAACGGTTGCATTCAGAATGACGTCCGCGTCATTGCCGGAGGCCGTAAGTCCGGTTCCCCCGCCGGTTCCGATGGTAATGCCCACGGCGCCGTCCGAAGTCACGGAAATGCTTCCGTCAACAACGCCGTTTGCAGCCACGTCTTCATTTAGGGACACATTGCCGACCGCATCTATTTGGATTGTCGCGATTGTCCCGGTTGCGTCAATGCCGTCCCCGGAGTCGTTCAAAGTAACGGCGCCGCCTATGGAATCCCCGGAGAGGCCGATATTGACGGCCGCCGTGGTTCCCACAGCCTTTACGTCGTTATTGATGACTACGTTTCCGCCAGCCAGGAATTCCACCTTGCCCGAGTCCCCCAGGCCCGAGCCTGCGTCGGCCAGCACGCCCGCCGTACCATTGGAGCCCACATTGATGCCGCCGGCAACGGAGTCCACATTCACAAAAGCGTCGCCGTTGGTGCTTTGCGCCTTCACAATGTTGTCCAGACCAATTGCGCCGCCGGCGTTGATGTCAATGGAGCCGGTTTGGGCGCCCGCCGTGGCCTGAATCACGCCCAGGGAGCCCATGGTGACGGTGTTGGTTGCATTGATGGCGACAAAGGCTTTTTGTGAGCCCGAAGCCGACACCGAGCCTGCGGCCGTTCCTGAGCCGATGACTACGGAGGAGCCGCTCAGGGTGGCCGCGCCCGTGGCGGAAGCCACGTTGATCTTGCCGGAGCCGGATGTATTCACGCCTAACTGGATGGCGCCGTTTGCATAAGCCTCGACGTAGTCGCTCGCGCCCGCGCCGCCCGCGGCCGTCACCAGGCCGCCGCCGAGAATGGTGACGTTTCCGCCGATTTTATTGGCGCCCGTGCCCAGGTTCACCTGGGCATGGCCGGTGCCCGTTCCCACCGTGGCTTGAACGGCGCCGCCGTCGACAGTCAGGCTTCCGTCTGCGTAAACGTTCACGCCCGCCGTATCGGCGCCGGTTTTGCCGCCGGTTGCAGTCACAGAGCCGGAAACAACCACATCCCCGCCGACATGATCCCCTGCGGTTCCAATATTCACATAGGCGTCGGCTCCCAATGGATCGCCCTGGCTGACCAATCCACCCCTGACTGTTACGTCGTTATCCGCCGTAATGGTGATTCTGGCGTTGTCAGTCCCGCTGCTGCCGCCTCCCGCCAGTAAGCCTGCTGTTGCGCCGATTACAACATTGGCCCCGGTTTTGGCGCCGATCGCGCCGGTGTCCCCGGCTGCGTCAATTTTAATTGTACCGCTGCCCTTTGTCCAGGCGACCGCGCCGACCACAGCGTTGACAATCACACTGCCGCTTGCGGTGTTGGCGGTTCCTGCGGAGATATCCACTGTGGCCGGGCCATTGTCCGTTCCCGCAATGATTCCATAGCCGGCGGGCGCCGTGGTTTGTATGGTCACGTCGGTTGCGGCTTCGATGGTCACATCCGCCGTGTTGTCGCCGATGGCCCAGACTGCCGCGCCCTTGTAGATGGAGCCGGCGGAGCCTTCGATGGTTACGGAGCCGCCTGCGGCCTTGATCTGCACGTCCGCCTTTTTGGTGTTATTCACCTGCACGGCGTAGTGTTCGCTGATATCCACATTTCCGCCGGCGTCGATATCCACCGTGGCCGTGTCGGCGGTGTCGGCGGCTCCCGAACCGCCGGCATAGACTGCGTTAGCGCCCTGCAGGGTCACGTTTTGACCTGCATTGAGGGTGACGCTCTCCACGCTATGGGAGCCGGTAGTGACGGCTGCAACCGCGCTGTCTGCAGTAACGGATATGCTGCCGGTTGAAGCTGTAACGTTTACCGTGGCATGAGTTTCCGAGCCCGTCACGCCCCCGCCCGCGTAAGCATGGACGCCGCCGCTTCCGCTGATTGTAACGTCATTGTCCGCCGTCAGGCTGATTGAAGCGTTTGATCCGGGCTGGGCCAAGATTGATCCGATCCCGTTGATGATAATATCCGCACCGGTTTTGGAGCCGGTGGCGCCCGTGTCGCCGGCGGCGTCAATTGAAATAGTCGCATCACCGGCGGCGCTGCCCAGAACCTTGGAACTGATGACCACGCTGCCGCTGGCGGCGGCTGCCGTTCCCGCTTTGATGTCAATGGCGCCGTTGTTGGTTACGGAACTAGCATAAATGGCGTAGGTTCCAGCGCCCGTGTTGGCCTGCAGGGCCACATCGGTTCCGGCTTCAATAAGCACACTCACGGCGGCATTGCCGGTGGCATGAACGGCGGCATCAGCAATGCCTGCAACGTTTCCACCCTGGATGGAGACGCCTCCTGCTGAGGCTTTGATATCCACATTCGCCGCCCCGCTTGAACTGGAGGCCTCGACCGCCTGCTTGCCCGTGATGGTCACGCCTGTCACGGCGTTGATGTCCACCGTGGCTGAGGCCACGCCCGTGGCTGCCACGGCGCTGCCATGGTCAATATCAACTGAGCCGGCGAAAGCATCCAGCTTGACCGATCCGGTGGCAGTCGCCGTCCCGGCGCCTGTAGCCGTAATGGTGGCGCCGGTTCCTGTCACCAGGAGGTTCCGCACCACCTGCGCATTTACCTGGGCGTTTCCGGCGGAGGCCGCTGCGTTGATTGTGCCGGCATTGGCGTCCAGCAAAAGATCCCTGGAGGCGAGCATGCCAACCAGGGCGGTGTTGGCCGCCTGGGCCTTCACATCGGCGCTGGCGCCAAAATCGATATCCCCGGTTGTGGTCACCAGGACCACTTTGCCCGTGGCGCCCGAGGTCTGGACAATCACATCGTCATTCACGTTCAAAGCAGTGGCCACGATGGATATTTTTTGATTTCCAGTGGCTGCACCCGGTGCAACTCCCGCCCCGCCGAACACGCCGGTGTTTGGGCCGTCAATGGATAGGGTCTGGTCGTTTTGCAGATAGAAGGTGGCCGCGGCATTGCTCTTGCCGAACTGGCCTTCCAACAGGTCCACATGGGTCATGATCATGTTGGCCTGGGTACCGATGTTCCCGTCGGCTTCCATGTACAGGTAGCCCGTGTCCGCTGAGCTGAGGCTGGTGATATCGATGGCTGCCGTGCCCGTGGCGCTCACAATGGAGCCGGAGGTTGCAGTCAGAAAAATATCGTCGTCGCCCGTGATATGGCCCACGCCCGACGGGGCTGCGGTTCCGCCGAAATTGATGTCGCCGGTATTGTTGGTAATGGTGATGCCGTGGCCGCCTGTGCCCACGCCGCCGCCGGTATCCGATTCCACGCTGACGATGACGATGGCGTCGCCAAGGACGCCCGAGCGGGTGACGGTGATGGACCCGTTGTTGGCGTCGATGTCCGTGAGGGTCATGGTTTCATTGCCGCCGTTCAGGAAGATATTCCCTGCCCCGTCGTCTTCGGCGGAAATGCCGACACCGCCCTGGCCTGCGGTTTCAATGTAAATACCGCCGTTGTCCGTATGGGCGTTGACTGTGGTGGCGTCTATGCGCAGGAAGCCCACGCCTGAGGAGCCTATGCCGGAATGAGCGGTAAGGACCACAATGCCGCTGGCGCCCGAGGCGGCCGTGATTTCCGTGAGATCCATGGAGGCGTTTATGGACCCGGCGTCCGCATTGACGGTCACGCTCTTGGAGCCCGCCGCATTGGCTCCGGCAAACACCAGCCCATTGAGGTTCACGTCGCCTGTTCCTGCGTACAGCCACACGCTGCCGTCCGACCCGGTGACGCTGAACACGGGGTTGATGGTCAGGTCGTCGCCGGTTCCGGCGGCGGAGCCCATGGCCGCCAGGAGGATGTTGTCGTCGTTTTCGGAAAAACTGCCTGCGATGGTGAGGGAGCCGCCCGCGCCGATGAAAATCTGGTCGTCGGAGCCGCCGCCCGAGGTCAGGGTGTTGATCTTGAGGGAGCCCAGGTCGCCTTGCTGGTAAACCTGGATGTTTCCGTTGGAAACCAGGTTAAGCTCGTTGCCCGGGAGCACGTCCACGGCCTTCCAGTGGTCGTTGGCGATGGTGGGATTGATATCCGTGGAGGAACCGATAAACCCGGACGCGCCGGATGCGGTGATGGAAATGTCGTGCCCGGCTTCCACCTGGGTGTAGGCGGCGCCGTTGAGCCCGTCGCCGTCATCAATCACGTTGCCCGTGCCCGCTGCAGCGGGAGTTCCCGAAGCCAGGATGGTCACGTCGTAATCGGCCTTGACGTCGCCCAGGGTGATGTTTCCGGTGGTGGAGGTGAGGGTGACATCGTAAGAGCCCACTACCGCGCTTTCCAGGGCGTACACATGCGCGGCAATGAGGTCGCCCGCCCCGGTTATGGCCGCAAAGCCGTCCTGGGCGTCCACGGCTGTCGCCGTGGCGGTTCCGGTGGCGCCGTTGCCGTAGGTCAGGACAATGTCGCCGCTGGCGGTGTCCACATTGGCGTAGTCAATGCCGTCGTACTCATCCAGGTAGATGTTGCCTGCGACAGAGCTGTCGGCATCAAGCACGGCGATTTGGGTTTCAATAGCCGCTCCGCTGGCGCCGATGCTGCCTGTGGCCGAAAGCGTAGCCGTGCCGTTGGCTGTGATGATGTCGTAGTCCACGTCCGCGTTGGTTTCCAGGATGCTGCCCGCCAACGCGGCAAGGGTGATGTCACCATTCGTGGATTTTACGGAATCCACCAGGATGTCGCCTGCGGCGGACGTGATGGTGATGGCGCCAAAACCGGCCCCCGCGTTCTCCACGTTCCTCAGGGTCAGTCCGTCGGTCTCCGCGATGGTAATGTTGCCGTTGGAGCCCAGATAGGAATCCAGGATAGTGACCTTGGTTTCTATGGCGTCAAAGCTGGTGCCCTGGCTATACTCGGTAGTGATGGAGACGATGGCGCCGGCTCCGTTGGCGATGATGTCTTCTCCCCCGACGTCGCCCGCGTCATAAAGCCCGAGATTCGTGGAGTCGATGGTTATGGCCGTGCCGCCCGCATATGTGGTGATGATCTGGCCTATGGTGATATTCCCTAGGGCGTTGATGTCTATCACGCCCGATCCGGCGTCAACCACCGCGCCGTCGGCCATTGCAATGCGTCCGTTGCCTGCGCCGGAGGTTCCGGCCGTGATGGTCACGTCCACGTCGCCCAAGCCGGTCAATCCGGCCTGTGTGACGGTGATGTCGCCTGAAGCGCCCATGGTCGCATTGTTGCCAGCCAGCACTTGAACCGCGCCGGATTTGGCGTCCACGGTGATGCCTTGGGTGAGGGTGATATCAGCCGTGGAGCCGCCCTGGGTGGTGATAAGCACGGATCCCTGGCCCTGAATCGCGGCAGTACCCGCATTGGAAACAGGATCAAGAGTAATGGCGTCATTAATGGTTATATCGCCCTTGTTGGACAAAACCTTGGCATAGGCCACGGCGCTGTTCGCGCCTGTGCCCGCCCCGGAAATGATGGGGCCGCCCACGGTAATGTCGCCGCCCAATCCAAGAGCGGTAAGCAATACGCGGAAGTCAGACCCTGTTCCCTTGGCGATTACGGAGCCACTAGTAACCAGGGCGGACGAGCCTATTCCGAACGACTGGATCGCGATGTCAGCTACTCCTCCATTGGCAATGGCTGTTACGTTGCCCCCAAGGGTGACGTTTTTGGTGGCCCCGCCCTGATTGACCGTGATGCTGGCATGGTTCGCGCCTGTGGCGTTCAGGGCGCTCAGGGCGGTTGTGGTGATGTCGCCATTGATGGTGATGACGGACATGTTCACCGTACCCACGGAGTCGGTCACTGTCAGGGGAGCGTCTAAATCAATACTGCCTGCAGCGCTCAGGACCACTTTGGTTCCCGTGGCTGCAGCGCCCGTAGCGCTGACGACAGCGCCCGCGTTGATGTCTATGGAGCCGCCAATCGCCGAGCCAAACGTTCCAATCTCAAGTTGCGCCGCTCCGCTGGCGGAAGCGGCGGTCACGACGCCGTCCACCACCACGTTTTTATCCGTATGAATTTCCACCAAGGCGCTTGTCTTGCCCGTGCCCAACACAGAGCCCAAGGCCCCCACGGAAACGCCGGAAGTCCCGCCCGTGCTGTCAATATGCACAGTGGCGGCGCCGGTATTTGACACGGCCTGCACCTTGGAAGTTCCCGCGGAGCCAATGACCACGTCGCCCCCGGCGTTGATGTCCACGGAGCCAAGATTCGCGGCGTTGGCGAGCATGGAGCCGCCCAGGGCGCCGACCTTGTCCACCGTCACATTGTCCGTGGAATTAAAAGTTATGAGAGCGGTGTTCCCGCCAAAAGCATAAGTTCGGCCATACATGGCAATGTCGCCGCCGTTGGCGGTGGTGTTCAACGTGACCTGCGAATTGATCTGCCCGGTATTTTGGATTAACCCGCCCCCCCCAACAACAATTCCCGTGCTTCCCGAAGCGGAAACAGTGGTGGAGGCGACGCCCGGCAAGCCCCTGGCCTGGTAGTTGAGCACCGAGGCGGAGCCTCCGAGAAAAACGTCTTCTCCGCTTATGACTACGGTTGCGCTCTGGCCTATGGCGTTGAAGCTGGTGAGTAATGACGCGCCTAAAGAAATGTCGTGGTCCGCATACACATTGACGTTGGCGACGGCTCCCGTGCCGCCGACCATCACCAACGCGCCTTCAATGTCCACGCTGCCGCCGATAAGGCCGGAAGCCGCGGAGGAGCCGATATCAAGGGTCGCGACGCCGCCTACGGATTGCACCGACGCTTGGTTGACGTTCACATTGCCTGCGGCAAAAATGTTGAGGTCGGAAACGCCTTTGGACCCGGCGTTTGCCACAACCCCGCCGCCCACAATGATATCCACATTTCCGCCAATGCGATTGCCTCCCGGCCCGCCGATGTTGACCACGGCCGAGCCGCTGGCCCCGCCTGCGGCGGTCACCGTGGCGTTATTCAACTCCACGTCGCCGTCGGCGTAAATATTGACTTCGGCCTTATCACCGGCGCCGCCGCCTGCTTTAGCATCCACGGTCCCGCTGATAGTCACAGCTCCGGAGCCGGTTCCGGTCGCAGAAAAGGTGACAGTGGCGCCGGCGGCGCCGGTGGCGCCAACAGCCTGACCTGCATTGACTGTTATTCCCGCGGCCTTGTCAGCCGTAATGGTCACGCTGGCGCTTCCGTTAACAGAGGCTGCCGGGCCGACTCCATTTTTATCACGCGCAAAAACGCTTTCAGCTACAGTGACGGAATCCGCACTGACGGAAATGGTGGAATTTGTGACAGAGCTGCCCTGAATGCCGACCACTGCTGTTCCGGCGGTCGCCCCGCCTATGGTAAGAGCGCCGTTGTTATCCAGCCAGATGCCTGCCGTGGCAGGTCCGCCGGCCCCAAACAGGGCTTCCACGTTGGAAACCTGCGTCTGCAAGTAACCGGTTCCCGAAGCGCCAATATCTCCGCTTGCGGTCATAACCAAACGGGAAGCCTTCACATCCGTGGAAGCCGTGCCTGCGTCTCCTACAATCGAACCATTGCCGGCCGTCAGGGTGACCATGTCATCGGATTGAATTCCTACAGAGCCGGTCTGCTGGAACAAAATGTCGCCGTTAGTGGTGGTGATGGTGACGTCGTTGGTTCCCGCAACATGGGTGTCAGACTCCACGGAAATCACCGTTATGTCGCCGGCCGCTTCCGTGACGGTAATGTTGCCTTCGTCCGTATCCACGTCCGTTAGAGTCAGGCCTCCCGAAGCATTGGAATTGATCCAGACAGGCAACGCAGGCCCGGGATCTATTGCATTGGAGTGGGCCGAGTTGATATTGACGGCGCCAATTCCCGCCGCTGTCCCGCCCAGCATGTTCAGAAAGATTCCCCCGGCGCCGATGGAGCCATCTATGCCATTGACGGCGTCAAGCACGGGAGTGATGATATCAAGGGCGGCGTTTACGTTGCTCCCCGTTCCAATGCCGTTATAGGCCGTAAGCGACACGTTCCCGGCGGCTGCGGTGATGTCGGCTATGGCGTCGCCGCCGCCGTCCGTGATCTGGCCGCCGGCCCACACCGTGGCGTCAGCGCCTGCCACTATGTCCCCGATCAGGTTCACGTTGCCTATGGCGGAATACAGGTACACGCTGCCCGTGGTCGCCTGGACCGTCTGGCCTGCGTTGATGATCAAATCTCCGGAAAGGGCGCCCAAGGCAATGCTGTTGGCGTTGTTGTCCGTAAAGCCGCCCGTGACGGTCAAGGCGCTTCCCGCAGCCAGGAGAATCTGGTTGCCGCCCGCCCCGTTGATGGTGGGCAGGGCGTTCACTGCCAGATTGCCGTCCTGATATACCTGGATGTTCCCGGACTGCGCGGTCAGGGTGACGGTTCCCGCGCCGGGATTAATGTCCACGGCCTCGGCCAGTTGGCCGGGATCGGTCATGTCTATTGCAGTAGCACGGCCGATGTATCCCGGAGTTCCGGCTGTTCCGGCTGTGATGGTTATATTGTTTCCCGCCGATACTTCCGTGTATCCGCCAGCGTCGTCATCGTCATTGACGTTGTTGTGGGCGGTGATGATTGCGTCCCGGCCTGCGGCGACGTCGCCCAGGGTAATGTCCCCGGAGTTGACGGTGGTGATGGTTATGTCGCTGGCGCCCGTGCCCAAAGCCTGGACATCCCTGGCGTATATATCGCCGGAGGTCGCCTGCAGGATGACGCTCTTGCCGTCGGAATTGGCGTAAACCAAATAGGCGTTGAGATCGCCAAGGCCTGTAATATTAACGGAACCCCCTACAGCTTGCGCGTTTACAACACTGGCCGTGCCTGATCCCGTATTGCCATAGGTGACAATAATGTCGCCCGTGGTGGTGTCGATGTTCAACAGGCTAATGCCATTGGCTTCGTTAATCACCCAGTCGCCTGCGCCGTCCACGCTGCCCACCGTATCGTAAATATCGGTTTCGATGCCGTCGGCCGCCGTTCCCACACCGCCGGCGTCGGCCCAGATTCGCGTTATACCGTTGGATGTAATTTCCACCGAGCCCACGACGTTGGCTTCCCGAATGTTTCCATCGGAATCCAGGGTGACGTTGGCCGAGCCGCCAGCTACGATCTGGTCCACAACCATGTTCTGGTTATAATTGGTAGTAACCTTGATGTCGCCGGAATTGGATACGATATCGTTCGCTGTCAAGGTCTCGAGGCTGTCGCCATGCACCCATATGCCGCCGCTGCCGCCTGCGTCGGCGTCCACGGAAACGCCGCCGGTTCCCACGGTGTCCACATTAATGCTTCCATTGACCGTGGCCATGTCCAAGACCGTGGCGTCGACATCCAGGGCCGCTATGCCCGCCGCCCCGCTGATTCTGGTCCCGGCGTCAATAAACACACTCCCGCCGATGATCTCAGCGGCGCCGTCAACATCTGCGTTGCGGGCGCTTCCGCCCACGTCAATATCCACGCTGCCTGAGCCTGCGTTCACGAGATCAATGGTGACATTACCGGAACCCACACTGTTATCTATCGCAATATTATTATTGGAGCCAGTTTGAACGTCGGTAGCCACGATGGCCCAGTCGCCCGCCGTGACCAAAATATTAATGGTTCCATTTACGGTATCCACATCCACCAGGGTCAAATCTTCCGTGGCCGTGTGGATGTCGATATTTCCAGAAGCGCTTCCCACAGAAACATTCATGGACGCGCCGCCGGTTCCCACGGCTTCCAGCCAGACATTGCCGGTTTCATTATAGACGTCAATGCTGCCTGCATCGAATTGGATGGCGGCTACTCCCGCTCCCGAACCCACGCCGTCCACGGCGTTAAGCTGGATGGTTCCGGCGACAATTTCCGCCGTCGCATCTGCGTCCGCAACCAGGACGGCGCCGGCCGTTCCGCCGGTTCCGGCGTCGATATCCACCAGACCCAAGCCTGCGTCCACGTAATCCAGGTAAATATCGCCTGCGGCGCCCGTGGCGGCCAGGGTGATGGTTCCGTTATTGCCGGAAACCACGTTGGTTGCGATAATGTCATTGCCGTCATTGACGGCGGTAATGGCGCCGTTGGTGGTTTGAACATCATTCAGCGTTATGGTTTCAGAACTCCCCCTGACATCAATTTGTCCAACCCCGGAGGTCTTTGCGTCCACCTCAAGACCGCCGGTTCCGTTGGCGTCCTGCAGATAAATATTTCCGTTGATTGCCGTGGCGTTCACGTAATCGACGTCGATGTCAATGGCCCCGGGGCCGGCGGCGCCTATGCCGCTTGTGGAGGTCATATACAGGTTCTGGGCAATAACGTCCGCCGCCGTTCCGGCGCTTTGCCCTTCGGAAAGATCGCCCGTGACAATCCGCACGTCATTGGTTCCCGCATCAATATCCACAACGCCGGAAACGGCGTTGAACTCAAAGGAGCCGCTATTGATTAAGGCCAGGTTGGCATTGATGGAAAAGGAGCCGTCCGTGCCCACGCGTATGCCGCCGGTTATGGAGGCGTCGCCGATGATCAGTTCGCCAGTCCCCAAGACAAAATTATTCGCCGCCATGGCCGAGGTGACGTTGAACACGCTCGCCCCGCCATTGTTGGCGCCATAGGCTGCGTCATTCACGCCCATATTGTAGGTGGTGGTCTGGGGATAAATATGGACGTCGCCCGAACCTGTGGCTTTGGCCTGGCCGGTTTGGGCGCCTGTTCCAAAGGAGAAGCCGTCGGATACGATGGTCACGCCGCCGTTTCCGCCTGCGCCGCCTTCCACGTAAAAACCGTCATTAATGGTAACCGTGCCGTCCTGACCGCCGGTTTCCAGCCACACGTCTTCGTTGTTGGCGGAAATATTGGCGGCGACGTCAATGTCGCCTGCTGTTGTGGTTTGAAGGCTGATTGCGCCGGTATTGGTTGTCGTAACGTCTTTGGCGACGGTAATGGTTCCCGAAGTCGCGGTGATGCTGACGCTGCCTGCATTGGCGCTGACGCCGGAGCCCCCTGTGGAGCCGACGGTAAGGTCATCGTCTTCCACCACGGTAATATTACCGGAATGGGTGTTGGAGGCTTCCAGGATGTTGATGGTGGTCTTCAGGGTAATTCCCTGGGCCGCCTGGGCCGTCACTGTATCAGCGGAAATTTTGCCCACGGCGCCTGCGTCATAGGTAATTGAGCCTAAGCCGTTTCCTTCGGCGTCCGCGGTCAAGTAAACATCTGCTCCGCCGCCGGTGGTAATGCCGGCGGTTCCATAAAATGTGATGGTCCCGTTGTCCGTAAGGGTAATGTCGCCGGACCCGGAAACGATATTGTTTTTAACGTCGATGGTATTGGCTTCGGAGATGATGACGATGGTTCCGGCTTTGTCGGCGGTAACGCCCGAGCCGCCGCTGCCAGCCGCCACGATGGTCACGGCGCCGCCGGGTCCGGAAGACAACCAGATGTCGCCGGAGTTGTCCGTGGTTTCCAGGCCCATCACGTCCACTCCATCATCCTCGCGGATGTAGATGGCGTTTTCGGAAGTGGCTTTGAGGGATGTTACGTCCACGTTAAAAGGCGAACCCGTTCCCGTCCCGCTGCTGCCCACACCGTTAGTTGCGTCAATTTCAAGGTAGTTAGCCTTCAACAAGGTTAAGGCGCCGCTGTCGCGCACATCGCCCGTGCTGGTTAGGTAAACATTGCCGCTATCCACGGACACGTCCAGAAGCGCAGAAAATACAATATTTTTGGCCGAGCCCACGTTTTCCGTGGTCAGGTAAATGTTGTCATCGCCGATATTGGTATCAAAAGCAGCGCTGTTAGCCAGGATGGAGCCGCTGGCCGCCGTGATGGACACGTTCTGGCCGGAGCCTGTGGCTGTCAGGTTAAAATTGGTCAAGGCCACATTGCCCGCGCCCACGTCGCGCAGGTAAATGCCGCCGGTGTTGGCCGTCACGTTGACCACGTTGGCGCCCGAAGCAATGTCAATGTCCAAGGCCGCATTGGCTGTGCCGTCGCCGCCCACGCTGTTGGCCGTGATGTTCAAGGAGCCGGCCT